>CALINB010000112.1 GCA_938045325.1 uncultured Rhodospirillales bacterium
GCCGAAGACCATGTGCGTATGCATTGATGTCGTGATCGCAACCGCCATCATGCCATCGGGCTTGGCATTTTTATGAAACCAATTCGCGGCTTTTAAGTTAGCGCCGCCCGGTTTGTTGATGACCAAAACCGTCGGCTTGCCTGGAAGATGTTTGGCAAAATACGGCGCGAACATGCGCGCGTATTTATCGGCACCACCGCCCGGCTTCGCACCGACAATAATCGATACTTTATTACCGGCATAATCCATCGCCGCAACCGATGCCGGCATGAATGAGCCGGTCAGCATTACAGCCGCCGACAACGTTGCGTATTTCAAGATCGTCAATTTCATCGTTTCCTCCACTGGCTAGAACTGGGTTAAGCGTTGTGTATTAATTTTTGCCGGCATTTGAATTCCGCCGGTTCGAATATGTGTTAAATCGCTGCCGCTTCGTTCGGCATTTTCATCGCAAGGAATTCCTGATAAAGCGCTTTCGACCGGTCGCGGCTTTGCGCGACAAGATCAGCGTAAGATTCTCCGCATGCTTCTTGGTCACCTTGCGACAACACGTCGATAACGGATTCCCGGGCCTTGATCACCGTCTTATTCCATTCGATCAGTTTTTCGGGAAATGAGTCGAGTTGCGTCAACGCGCCAAGACGGAACAACCGGTGATGGAAATGTAGATTGATATACATCTCTTCGAGTTTTTTATTTTTTGTCGACGCCGCCAATGCACGGTGAAATTTCAAACCGATGACGGTAATTTGCGCGGTATCGCCCGAACGGTTGATGTCCCACATCGTTTCGATCATGGCGCGAAGATCGTTTAAATCTGCCGGCGTAACCCGTTCCGCCACTAATTCGCCGATCATGCGCGCATATCCAATGCGAATTTCATAAAGCTCCATCGCTTCTTCAAAGGACACTTCACGAACGAAGCATCCGCGATTGGGGATGAACTCAAGCCATCCCGCCTTCGCCAGCGTCCGGCAAGCTTCACGCACCGGACCGCGGCTGATGCCGATGGATTTCGCGATATTGACTTCATTGATCCGGACACCGGGAGGCATTCGGCCGCTGAAAATTTCCCGCTCGAGATGTTGCTCGGCCAAGCTCGACAGAGATTGGCTGCGCAAAATTTCCAGGTTATGCCGAATGTCCTGATCCACGGCCTGCCGTCCGAAACTATTGAATTCCGCTGATTTTTACTCGGAAAACTAAAATTGTCAACAGTTTACAATTATAGTAAATCCGTGTGTTGCTGGCGAAGCCTATATTGATGATGATCTTCCGCTCAGGAATGGGAGGCTTAATAAAAATGACCAAGGAACTCGATCCGCATATGGCAGCAGCCATCGCGAAGAAGCGCGAGCTCTCGAACGACTCCGGCGCCGTCATGACGTCGCTCGCCGAGAACCGTGGCAGCCACGGTGAAGCGGCGAAGTTTTGGGCCGAAGGTGCGCCTGAAATTAAACACGTCGAAAACTTCGATGTTCCCGGCCCGGCCGGACCGCATCCTGCACGTCTGTTTCGCGTGGAAACCGAAACCGTGAAACCCGCCGTCATTTTTCTCCACGGTGGCGGCTGGGCGCGAGGCTCGATCGACAACACCGAATGGACCTGCCGCGCACTGGCTGCCGGCTCCGGTTTGCCCATCTTGTCGTTATCGTATCGCTTAGCGCCCGAGAACCCTTTTCCAGCCGCTATCGATGACATCAGTGCCGCAATGGACTGGTGCGCCAAGGACAGCAAAAAATACGGCCTCGACGGACAACACATAATTCTTGCGGGCGCTTCGGGCGGTGCGAACTTGGCGTTGACCACGGCCCTTTTCCGCCGCGATACAAACAAAAGTCTGCCCATCGGACTTTGTCTTCTCTACGGCATGTTCGGCGATAAGTTCGACACGGAAAGCTACAAGCTTTACGGCAACGGCCAATACGCGCACACCACCGAACGCATCCAACAATATCACAAATGGTATATCCCCAAAGGTGAACGCTCGGACAACCCGCTCATCAATCCCATTCACGCCGACATGACCGGCATGCCGCCGGCTTGGATCGCCAATGCGGAGTTCGATGTCCTGCGCGACGATTCATTTATGATTGCCGACTTATTCAAAGCCGCGAACGTACCGATGACACTGAAATACTACGAAACTCTATCGCACAGCTTCGCATCCCTCGCGCGCATGATACCACTCGCTCAGGAATCCCTATCCGATGCGGCACAATTTCTTCGCACCTGCGCGAACAAACGCGGTGGATCGTAATTCATATGCCGGTCTTAGGATGCATCGCCGATGACGTGACGGGCGCAACCGATCTCGCGCTGATGCTGGTGCGTGGCGGCATGCGCACGGAACAGATCATCGACGTGCCTGATGAGAGCACGCCTGTTCCGGATGCCGACGCCATCGTCGTCGCGTTAAAAAGCCGGACCTGCCCCGTGCAGGAAGCGATCGACAAAACACTTGCTTCTGCTACGTGGTTAAAGGAACAAGGCGCACAGCAATTGTTCTTTAAATACTGCTCGACGTTCGACTCGACCGACAAAGGCAACATCGGCCCGGTCGCCGACGCGTTGCTCGACTTTACGGGTGCCGATATCGCCATTGCGTGCCCCGCATTTCCGACCAACGGGCGCACGATTTACAAAGGCAATTTATATGTCGGCGACGTGCTGCTGTCGGAGTCCGGCATGCGCAATCATCCGCTGACACCGATGACGGATTCTAACCTTATGCGTGTTTTAAGCCGTCAGTCGAAACATACCGCTGGGTTGGTTCCATGGGAAACCGTGCGCCACAGTCCGGGAGCCATCGAAGAAGCCCTCAGTGCACTCACTAAAGACCACCGCTATGCCATTGTCGATGCCATCGGCGATCACGATCTCGAACACATCGGCACCGCGTGTGCGGATCATCCGCTCATCACCGGCGGCTCGGGCGTCGCCCTGGGTCTGCCGAATAACTTCCGCAACAAAGGATTGCTCAAAGAAACAACCGCGCCGAAACCGCCGGCCGTTTCGGGGCGCGCGGCGGTTCTTGCCGGCAGCTGTTCGGAAATGACGCTGGCGCAACTCGCCCATACACAAACCCGAACCGATTGGCCGCACCGGCGCATCGATCCGGCTGGGGTCGAGGACGCCGATCAAGCAATTGCGAATACACTGAATTGGGTCAGCCAGCAGCCCAATGATAAACCGGTTGTGATATATTCCTCCGCCGCCCCCGATGAAATCGCCGTAATACATAAAAAATTAGGCCGTAAACGGGCTGGTGAGATGTTCGAAACCATTCTTTCCGGCATCGCGGCAAGACTCGTACCGCTTGGGTTTCACCGTTTGGTTCTCGCCGGGGGAGAAACTTCGGGCTCGATTTTGCAATCCTTGAACATCAAATCTCTGCGCATTGGGCCGGAAATCGACCCCGGTGTGCCGTGGTGCGAGGCTCATTCCACACCGCCGCTTGCCCTGACACTCAAATCCGGCAATTTCGGCGCCGAGGACTTTTTCGTTAAGGCCCTCAAAATGCTGGAGAAAAGCTAATCAACGCGGCAAAAACCCGGTTATTGCCACACACCAGGAAATAACGTTAATTTGCGCTTCAAATAGGGGCCTTTTTTCAGTCACATCCGGGCCGAAGACACACCAATGGAGGAAATCACCGTGGATAGTTATTCAAGCTTAACCAAAGAAAATCTCGGCGGACGTGAAGTCGGCTATTACAGCCTGCCGACAGCCGAAAAGAACGGCCTTAAGGGCGTCAGCAAACTCCCCCACTGCCGAAAAATCCTGCTTGAAAACATGCTGCGCAACGAAGACGGCTCCATCGTCACCAAGGACGCCATCGAGTCTTTTGTTTCCGGCAAACCGACCACGGTGCCGTTTTATCCGGCCCGGGTTTATCTCCATGACCTCTTAGGCCTGCCGCTGATGGTCGAGCTTGCCAGCATTCGCGATGCCATGGTCGAAGCGAAAGCCGATCCCGCGCTCGTCAATCCGACGATCCCGGTCGACCTGATCATCGACCACTCGTTGATGGTGATGTTCTCCGGCAGTGCGGACTCGCGCAAGAAAAACGAAGAAATCGAGTTTGAGCGCAACAAAGAACGTTTCGCCCTCGTACGCTGGTGCCAAAAGGCGTTTAAAAACTTCCGCGCCATTCCGCCGGGCAAAGGCATCATGCACCAAATCAATGTTGAGCACTTGGCCAAAGTCGTTTGGTTCAACGAAGACACCAACATGGCGTACCCGGATACGGTTCTCGGTACCGACAGCCATACCCCGATGGTGAACGGCGTCAGCGTCGCCGGTTGGGGCGTCGGCGGCATCGAAGCAGAAGCCGCGATGATGGGCCGCAACGTCAGCTTCCAAGGACCGGACGTCCTCGGTATCAACCTTTCTGGCAAAATCAATCCCGGCGTCACCTCGACCGACCTCGTGCTGACGATCACGGAAATGCTGCGCAAGTACGGCGTCGTCGGCAAATTCGTCGAGTTTTACGGACCGGGTCTTTCCAATCTCGCCGTGCCGGACCGCGCGACGATCGCGAACATGGCACCCGAGTATGGCGCCACGTGCGTTTACTTCCCGGTCGATGATCTCACCATTCGTTATCTGACGCTCACCGGGCGCACGGACGAAGAAATTGCGCTGGTCGATGCCTATGCCAAAGCCCAAGACTTGTGGCGCGATGACTCGGTCGTGCCCGAGTTCACCGACACCATCGATCTCGACTTGAGTTCCGTCGTGCCGAGCGTCGCAGGGCCGCGCCGTCCCGAAGACCGGATCGACCTCGACAAAGCCTCCGACAAATTTAATGAAGCCGTCACCGGTTATTATAAAGTCGACACGTCGAAAGACCGCAAAGTCAAAGTACCGAACGAAGATTTTGAGCTTGATGACGGTAGCGTCGTCGTCGCCGCGATTACAAGCTGCACCAACACCTCCAACCCGTCGTTGGTTGTCGCCGCCGGCCTGCTTGCCAAGAAAGCGGTCGAGAAAGGCCTCGAACGCAAACCGTGGGCGAAACCGTCACTGGCACCCGGCTCGCAAGTGGTCGGCGATTACCTCCAAAAAGCGGGGCTTCAACAATACCTCGATCAGCTTGGCTACAACATCATCGGTTACGGCTGTACCACCTGTAACGGTATGTCCGGCCCGCTGTCCGACAACATGACGGCAGCCTTAAAAGACAAAGACTTGGTCGCTTGTGCCGTGTTGTCCGGCAACCGGAACTTCGAAGGCCGCATTCACCCGCTGTGCCGGGCGAACTTTATCGCTTCGCCGCCGCTGGTGATTGCGTACGCCATCGCCGGAAACTTAAAAGTTAATCTCGCGAAAGACCCGCTCGGGAACGACAAAGACGGCAACCCGGTTTACCTGAAAGACATCTGGCCGAGCCCGGAAGAGGTCCAAGCCGCGGTTGAAGCGAGCATCAGCCCGGAAATGTTCCGCAAACGCCGCGCCGAACTGTTCGACGGCGGCGACATTTGGGACAAACTCTCGCCGGGTGAATCGCTCACCTATACCTGGCAGGAAGACAGCACCTATATCCGCAAGCCCCCGTTCTTCGATGGCGTCAGCCTCGAGCCGCCGGGCACCAAGGACATCACCGGCATGCGCCCGCTGGCGATTTTGGGCGACTCAATAACCACCGACCACATCACGCCGTCGGGCGCGATCAAACTCGAAAGCGTCGGCGGACAATACCTCACAAGCCACGGCGTTCCCGAGATCGACTTCAACTCGTACGGAACGCGGCGCGGCAACTTCGAGATGGTGACCCGCGCGACCTTCGCCAACATCCGTCTGCGTAACGAGATGCTCGACGGCATCGAAGGCAGCTTCACCAAGCATATGCCAAGCGGCGAACAAATGGCGATCTTCGATGCCGCAACCAAATACCTCGAAGAAGGTACGCCCTTGGTCATTGTCGCCGGCAAGGAATACGGCCAAGGTTCGTCTCGCGACACCGCCGCCAAGGGACCGAAGCTTTTGGGCGTCAAAGCCATCATCGCCGAAAGCTTCGAGCGCATTCACCGCTCGAACCTCGTCGGCATGGGCGTGTTGCCGGTGCAATTCATCAACGGTGTCACCCGCGAAACCCTGAAGCTCGACGGCACGGAGACGTTCGATCTCACCGGTCTCGATAAGGATCTGACGCCGGGCATGGAAATCACCTTCACGGTGAACCGTGCCGATGGCACCAGCGAGTCCGTACCGGTCCAGCTGCGCCTCGATACGCAAGATGAGTGCAACACCGTCATGCACGACGGGATCCTGCCGCTCATCCTGCGCGACTTCACCAGCCGCGCGGCTGCGTAGTATCAATGAAGAGACTTTTAGTATTAACGGCTGTTATCGTATTAACAGCCGGTGCTGCTTTTGCGTCTAACGATTCATTAGAAACATGCAAAAAACTTGCTGGTGATGCTTTTGAAAGCAGTGAGAAAACTGAACTAGCGCTTGATGCCTGCAATTCTGCAGAGAAGAATTATCCTGGCCACCCAGAGCTTGCGTACCAACAAGCCTTGATATTGATGCACGGTAAATTTAAGCACCGTGTTTTTAATAAAACTATTAAAGCCATAGAATTATTGCATCACGCTTCTTCATTTGGCTATGCAAAAGCAGATTATACTCTTGGTATGATTTATTTCTCAGTTTTTGGCGGACAAAACTATAAGCTGGCATTTAAATTTTTGCACAAATCAGACTCAAAAAATTTTCCGGCAGCAACTCAATTTCTCACATATATGTACGCAGATGGTGTAGGCACTAAGCGAGACCCAATCAAAGCAAAAGAATTAATTTTAAGATCTGCAAATCTCAATAGTCCAGTAAGCCAATATTTTGTTTCATTGTTGTACAAAAATGGATCAAAGGGATTCGGTATCAAAAAGAATCCTAAATTGTCATTACATTATGAAAATATGGCAAACAAAAAAAAGGACGGTGAAGCGATGGCTGCAATTGCAATGTGGCTTATGATGGGCAAATCGAGGCAGTTTAAATCATCAACAATAAAAAAAGACTATGTCAGCGCTTTTGAATGGGCAAAAAAATCTGCTGACCTTAACAATTTCATAGGCCAAATGATCCTTGCGTTTTTTTACGAGCGAGACTTGGTAGTTCCCGCTAATCAAAAACTAGCAAAGCATTGGCATGATTTAGCCCTGAAACAGGGCGGAAAAAAAGCACTAGATATTTTAAATAGACTAAAGTTTTATGAAAGGATGGAAAACTGATCAATCACTGCCGTCTGTCTTAATCTCTTTCGGCAGGTCGAGCTTGAGGTAAAGCTCTTTGAGGCGCGGGGCGTCCACTTCATCGGGCGCGCCCATCAGTAAATCTTCCGCCTGTTGGTTCATCGGAAACGCGATGATCTCGCGAATGTTCGGCTCGTCCGCGATCATCATGACCATGCGGTCGATCCCCGGCGCCGAACCGCCGTGCGGTGGTGCTCCGTATTGAAAGGCGCGGTACAAGCCGCCGAATTTTTCCTCGACCGTCTCCGCCGAATAACCCGCGATCTCAAACGCTTTGATCATGATCTCCGGCTTGTGATTCCGGATCGCGCCCGAGGACAGTTCGATGCCGTTGCAGACAATGTCATATTGGTAAGCCAAGACATCGAGCGGGTCTTTGTTTTCGAGCGCATCGAGCCCGCCTTGGGGCATCGAGAACGGGTTGTGACTGAACTCGATTTCACCGGTGTCTTCGTCTTTTTCATACATCGGATAATCGACGATCCAACAGAAGTGATAAGCGCCCTCTTCGCGCAGCTCCAATTCATCACAAATCCGGTCGCGCGCGACACCGGCGAACTTGGCCGCATCCGCTTCCTTGGCGCACGCAAAAAATACCGCATCACCATCGGACACACCGGTGATTTCTTTGATTTTTGCCGAACGGTCGGCTTCGAGGTTACGCGCAATCGGACCTTGCGCTTCGCCGTCTTTAAAGACGATATACCCCAATCCACCCGCGCCCTCTTCGCGCGCCCAATCGTTGAGCTTATCGAAGAAGCTGCGCGGTTTTGCCGCCGCCCCGGTCGCCGGGATCGCGCGTACGACGGAACCCTTGTCGATGTTTTTCGCGAACAAGCCGAAGCCTGACTCCCGAAACGCTTCGGTCACGTCCGAAATGATCAGCGGGTTGCGCAAGTCCGGCTTGTCATTGCCGTACTTGAGCATGGATTCTTTAAACGGAATGCGCGGAAACGGCGGTTCGGTCACGTGACGCTCGGGCTGAAACTCCTTGAACACGCCCGACAGCACCGGCTCCAACGCGGCAAACACGTCATCTTGGGTGACGAACGCCATCTCGACGTCGAGCTGGTAAAACTCGCCCGGCGAACGGTCGGCGCGGGCGTCTTCGTCGCGAAAACACGGCGCGATTTGGAAATATTTATCATAGCCCGACACCATCAGAAGCTGTTTGAACTGCTGCGGCGCTTGCGGCAACGCGTAAAACTTGCCCGGGTG
>CALINB010000113.1 GCA_938045325.1 uncultured Rhodospirillales bacterium
ATTTGTTGAAATGAATGATGAGGCTCCACGTCTTGTTGCGTGTCGGCGTCCGACGGAGGACGGCCTGACTGCCGTCGTCAGCAAAAGTCACCGAACCGAGCAAGAAGATGCCTACCTCTCTAAACTTAAAATAAAAAGAGAGGTCTCGGCCGGCAGTTCATTAAAATTCGGTATGATTGCAGCCGGTCGTGCCGACATTTATCCGCGCATGGGCCGCACCATGGAATGGGATACGGCAGCTGGGCATGCCATCGTTATCTATGGCGGCGGATATGTTCTCGATATGAATGGGAGCCCGTTGCGATACGGCAAGCCAGGGTTCGAAAACCCGCAGTTCGTAGCAACCGGAAAGGAACCGCGCAAAGCATCGACTTTACGAGCGATTGACCTGACCGATTCCAAACCGAATTAAACGACATGAATGCACCACCATCGGGATCAACATGCAAGGTTTTAGCCGATGATGCACACGGCATCACCGAAGCAGCCGGTTATATCAGGGATGGCCAACTCGTCGCCTTTGCGACGGAAACAGTTTACGGCCTCGGCGGTGATGCAACCGACGACGATGCTGTTGTTTCCATTTTCAAAGCCAAAGGCCGTCCCCGGTTTAACCCTCTGATCGTGCACTATGCCGATATCAGTGAAATTTCACGCGACGTGGACTTTAATGCACGGGCGCAAAAACTGGCTGCGGCATTTTGGCCCGGCCCTTTGTCTCTCGTGCTCCCCCGAAGCGCGAATTGCCGGATTTCCCTGATGGCGAGTGCTGGTATGGACACGTTAGCCGTACGCATCCCCGATCATAAAACGGCGCGCCGTCTTATCGTTGAATCGCAAACCCCCATTGCCGCGCCAAGTGCAAATAAATCCAATCACGTCAGCCCGACTTGTGCCGAGCATGTCATATCGGAGTTGGGCTCCGATATCGCCGCCGTAATCGATTGCGGTCATTGCACTGTCGGCATTGAATCAACGGTGCTCGATTTGACTGTTGAAAACCCCATCGTGCTGCGGCCCGGAAAAGTCACGATCGAAGAAATAACATCCGTCTTAGGCACCACCAATGTGATGAACACGGGTGGAAACTCTCCTAACGGCCACGACATAAAATCTCCGGGCATGCTTGAGCGGCATTATGCGCCCCACCAGCCGCTTCGAATGGATGCACAAAAAGCTGAACCGCATGAATCACTACTTGGGTTCGGTCCCGAAGCCAGCCATGCGACCCTGAACCTCAGCCCCAGCGGCGATCTTGATGAGGCTGCGGCCAATTTGTTCGCCATGATCCGAGATCTGGACCGTCGAGATTTCAGCGGGATCGCGGTCATGCCGGTACCTGAAACCGGTCTGGGATGCGCCATAAATGACCGGTTACGCCGGGCCGCCCACGGTTCGTCGGCCTGATCGGGAAAATTTACAAAAAACCCTAGAGATTCAGTAGAATATACCTCTGGATAATTCCGGACGGCCCTTTGCGGTGCTACGGTGAATAAGAAATTGAATACAATAATATTCACCCTGATCGGCGTTGAGACCGATGAAGGGTGACGCCAAAGGTGTCGCATCGGTTGAGACCATTGCGGTCGCTCTGTCCGGGGGAGGAATGGGCAGTGCCTGGTAAGGCGCACTCAATTACTGCTCTCCCCCGAGTACCGCCGCGATAATCATAAACGCAGATTGGCCGGTGAAGACATTCCTTCTGATGAAGAATACATATGCCTGCGCAAAGACGGCTCCCCATTCTGGGTCGAAAAACGATCCTTCCTCATTAACTGGGGTGGCGATACTGCCGTCTGTTCAATCAGAGCAGACATCGATAATCGCCGGAAAGCCGAGGAAGCGTTGCGCGAAAGCGAGGAACGATTCCGGACACTCTTTAACACCTCTCCGCAGGGCATTTTGGTTCATCGCGAACACAAGCCGTTATTCGCCAATGCGGCACTTGCCGAAATGTACGGTTATAAATCACCGGAAGAAATCATCAATCTTGATACAACATATAATTTGATCGCACCGTCTTCACGAACCCAAATCGGTGATTCTGCATTCCTGGAAACACAAGATTCAATTGATAAGGAGTATCGCGGATTAAAGAAATCAGGCGAAGAGTTTTGGGTTATGAAACGCTCATTCGCCATTAATTGGGACGGCGAACGAGCACTGTGCTCCATGCGTACGGATATTTCCGAACGGAAAAAGGCTGAAGAAACTATTCGCCGCAGTGAAGAACAGTTCCGAATTGCTATAACAGGTCTGCAAGAAGGATTTGCCCTGTATGATTCGAATGATTCTCTAGTCATTTATAACGACGAATTTGTCCGCCTGCATCCGGGCGCAAAGGACGTCATCCGCCCCGGTATGAAGTGGCTTGAATTATTAGAAGCGACTCTCAAAAGCGGCATGAACGCCCAGGCGGTCGGCCGGGAAAACGAATACCGGGAAGAACGTCTTCGGGAGTTTCGCAATCCATCCGGTCCGAAAATCCGGCATAACATCAATGGTACTTGGCGCATTGTTAACGAAGCCAAACTGCCAGACGGCGGTACGGTGGCGATTCAAACCTATATCACGGAACTGAAGAAACTGGAATCCGAGGCTCTAACCGCTCAAAGCCAACTCCTCGCTGCGATTGAAAGCATCGAAGGCGGTTTCAGCTTATATGGCCCGGACGGACGACTTGTTTTATCTAACAGCAACAACCAAATTTATTTCAATGATATAAGCGACCTCTATAAGCCTGGTATTAAATTTGAAGATATTTTACTTGCCCGAGCCGATCGCGGCCTGATTGACGGCATTGAAGGCTCCATCAATGCATGGGTAAAAGATCGTTTAAAACGGTTTAACGAACGCAAGCCTTCCGTACACTTGCGAAAAAACGGAAACCGTTGGATGCAAATCAACGAATACCCCACGAGCGACGGCGGCAAAGCGATTATCCGAACCGATATCACCGATTCAAAAACCATGACCGATGCTCTACTGGAAAGTGAAGAGCGTTTTAAAACCCTTGTCGACAGCTCTATACAAGGCATTCTTATTCACCGCAACAACAAGCCCCTTTATGCCAACAGCGCTTTAGCGAAAATGCTCGGCTATAAATCGCCTCAAAATATCCTGGATTTATCTTCCATTAAAAAACTGTTGAAGCCGGCCAAAAAAACAAACGGTCAGCTCAATACCGCCCTGTCCTCAGGCAGCGATGAATTACTAACGGCCATGCAAGACGGCACACCCATTTGGGTCAGCAATACGGACTTTGAAATCGATTGGGAAGGCCAAACGTGCACCTGCACGACCTTGTTTGACATCACGGAACGTAAGACAGCTGAAACACAACTCGTTCAGGCATCCAAGCTGGCTTCCCTCGGAGAACTCGCTTCCAGTGTCGCTCACGAATTAAACCAGCCGTTGAGCATCACGCGGATCGTCGCCGAATCGACCATGATGAAAACGGAAGAGGGAACGATCGATACCGATTATTTGCAAAAGCAATTAAGCGCCATTTGCGATCAATCCGAACGCATGGCGAACATTACGAATCACTTGCGTATGTTCAGCCGCCTGGACGAGGGGGAAGTCTCCTTATTTAATCCCGCCGAAAGCTTGAATAACGCTTATGAATTAATCGAACAACCATTCCTGCTTTCCGGCATCAAATTGACCAAACGAACGTCAAAAGAGCCGCTAGCCGTTTTAGGGTCTGGCTTCAAACTTGAGCAGGTTATTTTAAACTTGCTCAATAACGCCGCAGATGCCGTAAATGATCAAATGGAACGGATGGAGGGGGCAAACAAAAAATACACGCCGCGCATATCTGTTTCATTATCCGCCGGCAAAAAAAACAGAAATGTGATTATTCGGGTTCGGGACAATGGCGGGGGTATCGATCAGTCACACATTGATAAAATTTTTGATCCGTTTTTTACGACAAAACAAGCCGAGCACGGAACCGGCCTTGGCCTTTCCATTAGCTATGGAAT
>CALINB010000114.1 GCA_938045325.1 uncultured Rhodospirillales bacterium
GTATTTTGGCCGCCGTTGTTCAGGCGATCCACTTGTTGAAACTTCCACATTAACGGCCCTTTTCAGGCTAATTCCCTTTGTCGCCGGGGCCGGGCCGATTATGATGCGTCATGGATTCGATAATGACCAAGAACACTCAAAACCATTCCCCTCGCCCCACCCTCGCCTGGCTGCGTGGCCTTAAGGCCTTCACCGCCATGCTTCTGGTGGTTTTCCTTGGCAGTTGCTACCTGCCCTTGCGTTTTGACATTGAGATCGATTTCTCCCGGCGTGGCTTTATTCGATGACTTTCATCGGCTTCATGACCAAGGTCGATGTGTTCCATAAACTTTCGCAGAAAAAATTGTCCGATGCGGAACTCGATGAAAAACTCAAGATCATCGAAAAAGACTTCCGGCGATCCAAAAACACCAAGGAATTCAGCATTTTTGACCGCAAACGCGCGATCTTTAAAGTGAAGTGGGAAAAATCCGGCGACATCCTGAAAGACCGCATGGTGACATTCTTCCGCCGCAACGAGGCTTTGTTGAACATCATCTACAACAAAAATAAAGACACGGTTACGATCCAAGG
Organism: uncultured Rhodospirillales bacterium; assembly: GCA_938045325.1. Classification (GTDB taxonomy): domain Bacteria; phylum Pseudomonadota; class Alphaproteobacteria; order Rhodospirillales; family CALINB01; genus CALINB01. The sequence goes on from CALINB010000114.1 coordinate 574, forward strand.
GGCCGCGATTGCGAAATCGCAGAAGAAACGCCTGCTCGACATCGGCCTGAACACGACAGGCGTGATAAAAATCAAGACCGATGCGCGCATCATCCGCTCCAATGCGAACAGCGAACGCAAACGCCGCGACGGCAAGCGCGGCAAGGAATTCACCTGGAATATCAGTTCGATCCTGGCACCCAAACCGGTGCTGGTCATCGATTTCCGGTAGCACCTTTCATGTCGAGAATATTGCTGGCCGCCGCTTTTGTTATTGGTTTAAGTAGCGCGCAGGCTGCATCCGAAGACATTCCCACAAAATCAGAACTATACAAATCGCTGCGTTTTCAATGGGGGCAATACGCCCATAAAAGCCCGCACCAAATACTGACGGAAGACATCACCTGCGATGGCCATGCGGATAAAGTTTTAGGTTTTGTCAATCGCGATAACCCCGAAGGTTTGTTCTACAGCTTGTTCGTCGCCACAAAACCAAGCGGCGTTTTAAGTTCTGAATCCGCAATGTTCCCCATTGGAACAAATCAACAAATCGGTCTCTGTCAGCCGCTTGATAAAAAACCGCCGGAATTGAGTGTTGAGAAAATAACGCGTGATGAGGCGCAAAAACTCACGGGGCAAAAAAACGTGTGTCACAACGCGATCAAGATCGATGACCGCAGTTGCGATGCCTTACGCGTGTTTTGGGTGTTGGATAAGAAGGCGGACATACGCCTGGTTCCCTTTCGGCGATAGAGCAAAAAAGAAGGCTGCCGATGATCCCTCACCGGCAGCCCTTTGATGTGTGTATTGCGATGAACTTAGATGTTCATGTTGAATTTGTTTTTGATGAATTTTTTGACGTGGGCGCGCGCTTCCGGCGATAAGTCGACGGCGTTACGCATCACGTTCTTCGCATCTTCACCGTAGGATTTCGGATAAACCCCGAAAAGCTTGCCGGCCTTTTTCGCAAATCCCTTATCATGTTCGATCTTTTTTGCCGCTGTAATATAGGTGTCCACAATCGATTTCGGCGTGCCTTCCGGCAAGGCAAAACCTTTTGACGCCATCACAGACATATTGAAGTAGTGCAAGTACGTTTTGAAAGCGATACCGGACGGTTCCTTGCCGTGCACGGCCTTATAGGCATCGACCACGGTCGGTAAATTCGGGAACGCCGGGTCGCGAACGATTTTGCCGCCTTTATCGTAGCCGAGGGTCATAAACGGAACAACCCGTCCTTTTTTAGCGTACTTGGTGACTTTTTTCAGATAATTGAGAACGGAATCCCGTTTGAAGTTGAACTCGCCGCGCAAAATCGCCTTGCGCTGCTTACCGGACGAAATGCCGAACACGGGCGTCACGTTATTGATGCCGAGCAAGTCGAAAACGAGGAACGAATGCAGTTCTGACGATGTCGGGCTTTTCGCACCGGCGACAATTTTCGTTTTGCGTAAAATCTCGACATCTTTTTTGATGTTTTTCCCGGTCACACCGGTGCTCGGCGTGGTGTAAAAAACAGTGCCGAGCGGTTCCAGCATGATGTAGTTCCACTTCAGCAGATTGTATTTCACTTTTTTGCCGCCCGTGACGAAGCTTGTCATGTTAGAGGTCGACACGACGGAATAATACAAGCCGTCGGGTGTGGCGTTGGCCTGGAACCAGTTCGAGCCTTTAATGCCCGCCCCGCCTGGCATGTTGCGGACGATGATTTTCGGACTGCCGGGCAAATATTTTTTGAAAAACGGCAGATACAAACGCGTGTAGAACGTGCCGCCACCGCCTTCGCGGAACGCAACGATTGCTTGAATGGTTTTGCCGGAGAAATCGACTGCATGGGCTGGTGACGTGAACGTGGGCGTACCGCCGAAGGCGAAAAATCCGGCAGCGAGCACAAGACTTGCGATCAATTTTTTCATATTTTGCCTCTACCTGTGAAGTTTACCTGAGTGAAACTGACCTATTTTACCCGTTTTTTTCAAAAAGAAGTAAACGAAAAATAGTTGACCTCTATCAAGGTTGTTTTTTGCTGATCGCGTCATTGTAAACACAATGAACAAACAAAATAAGTGCCCCGCCCCTACAAAAAAAACCGCGGGAAATATGGCTTAATTTAAGGAGAATCAGTGATGACGAAAAAAGTATTGATCGCCACGGATGGCTCTAAATTGGCTTCCAAAGGCGTCAAACAAGGTTTGGAAATTGCGAAGAAATTAGGCGTGCCGGCCATCATCATGACGGCGACCGAGGATTGGGCAATTGGTGACATGGCCCGCGACGCGGAAAATTACATTCCTAATTCGATTGAAATGTTCGAAAAAGCGGCTGCGGAAACAGCCGACGCCATATTAACGAAAGCCGAAAAAGAGGCTAAGAAACAAGGCGTAAAATGCGAGCGCCTTCACGTCAAAGATCGGCATCCGGCCGAGGCCATCCTTGAGACGGTCGATAAAAAAAAGGCTGACCTTGTTGTCATGGCCTCACACGGCTTACGCGGTGTAAAAAAATTGCTGCTCGGCAGCGTAACATCTGAAGTTCTAGGCCACAGCAAGGTGCCCGTGCTAGTCGTTCGCTGAGGCCGGTATTTAAACCAAATGCAAGGAGCGCCCGGTCACACTGCGGCGCTCTTTTTTTTGTGAGTATCTTACTTCTTTGACTTCGGTTGTTTGGTCAGAAGCCTGAGCAGGCTCGAGGTGTCCCATCTTCCGCCGCCGCGTTTTTGAATTTCTCGGTATTTTTGATGCACCAATGACGTGATCGGCAGTAGCGCACCGTTGCGGTTCGCTTCATCCAAGGACATGCCGAGGTCTTTAATCATCCAGTCCACGGCGAAACCGAAATTGAACTGATCCTTGAGCATTGTCTTGCCGCGGTTTTCCATTTGCCAGCTGCCCGCCGCTCCTTTTGAAATCACATCGACGACGGTGTCGCCATCAAGCCCGGCTTGTTGGGCAAAGTGAATACCTTCGGCGAGGCCCTGCACAAGACCCGCGATGCAGATTTGGTTCACCATCTTGGTGAGCTGCCCCGATCCGGCCGGACCGAGCAATGTGACCGCGCGCGCGTACGCATCGATCACAGGTGCTGCTTTATTGAACGTCGACTTCGCGCCGCCTACCATCACCGTGAGAACGCCGTTTTCCGCACCCGCCTGTCCGCCCGACACGGGCGCGTCCAAAAAGCCGATGCCCTTTTTCTTCGCCGCCGTTTCCAGCTCACGCGCGAGATCGGCCGAAGCGGTTGTATGATCGACCAGGATCGCACCTTTCTTCATGCCGGAAAGCGCGCCGTTTTTCTCGAGCACCACTTCGCGCACGTCATCATCCATGCCGACGCACACGAATACCACATCGCAACCCTTGGCAGCCTGCGCGGGGGTCGTAGCGGCCTTGCCTTTATATTGTTTCGCCCATTTATTGGCTTTGGCTTTGGTGCGATTGAACACCGTGACGGTGTGTCCGGCATTGGCTAGATGGCCGGCCATGGGATAGCCCATGACACCGAGGCCGATAAACGCGACTTTTTTGGACGACATACGGTGATCCTGTTTTGAAGTTGAACGTTATCGTTAAGGTTTATTCTAACTGCGCGAAAGCAGCCCGTGAAGGGTGTCCCAATGTGCGGTGTTGGGCGCGTAGACCAGGTATTGGTTTTGTAAAATTCCCCAGCCCGGCTGGTAGGTTTCCTTATCATCGAACATGGCACTGAAGCCGCCGATCTCGCGGTGAATGAGATTGCCCGGCGCGTGATCCCAGGGCTTTACCTTGCCGCCGTAACGGGCGAACTGAATGTCGCCTTTGGCCATGCCGATATAATCGCGCCCGACGCAGCGGTGCCATAAGAAGTTGCCGGGGATGGCATCACCGTTTGCATTCTCGGTGAGCCGTTTGCGCAGTTTCGGTCCGAACGCCGCGGTCATGTCTTTGATATCGGACGGCGTCGTTGGATTGAGCTGCATTTGGTTGAGCCAGGCCCCTTCGCCACGCGCCGCCCACACGGTGTCGTTGTTGATCGGATCGTGTATCCAGGCGGCCAGCGTTTCGCCTTTAACCAGATAAGCCGCCATCACGGCAAAGCATTCCTTACCCTCGGCAAAGTTGTTGGTGCCATCGACCGGATCAACCAGCCACACCGGGGCTTCGCGATCGAGGGCTTTCAGGATATCCGGGTTTTCGTCCGCCCCCTCCTCGCCGACCACGACGCAACCGGGTACCAATTCAGAAAAAGCCTGAGTCAGCCGTTTTTCCGATTCGAGGTCGGCCGTGGTGACGAGGTCGCGCGGACCCGATTTCGTGCCGATTTCGCTCGATGATAGATTGCGAAAACGCGGCATGATTTCGGTGGCAGCGACTTCTTCAAGGATCGCAATAACGGTGCCGATATCGGGTCTCATGCCTTTTCATTACCTATTCGGGCCGGTTTGGAAAGGAAATTTCTCGTGACGTCGCGATTTTCGGCGAAATATCTTGCTCACGCCCGCGCACAGGATCAAAATATCCCTAAATAACAGGAAAATTCATCATGGATGGCGCGACAAGCACACTTCGGATCACCCCGCTCAGCGAGCATATCGGCGCCGAAGTCACCGGCATTGATCTCAAGCAACCCTTGGATCCCGAAACCAAAGCGAAACTTAATCAAGCCCTGCTCGATCACATTGCTTTGGTCATTCGTGATCAGTCGTTCAGCGCTCCCGAATACGCCGAAGCAGTGCGCGCATTCGGTAAGCCGATGATGCAACACTATTCGCAGTATCAAACGCCTGACAATGAATTCGTGAATTTCATTTCCAACCAGCACACCAACGACAAAGGCGAACGGGTCAAACACGGGGCGAGCTGGCATACGGATCACACCAATCATGAATGTCCGCCGAAGTGCACAGTTCTTTATGCGGTCGAGTTGCCCAAGGAAGGTGGAGATACAGGTATTTTAAATACGCGAGCCGGTTACGACTCCCTGCTTGATGACTACAAACAAAAACTAGACGGGCTGAAAACGATTAATGTATTTCAAGGCCGTGCCGCCCTTCGTGAATCCACCAAGCAGGTGACCGAGAGAGACGCGAAGAAATATTCCGAAGCCATGGTGCAACCGCTGATCCGGACCCATCCCGAAACCGGAAAGAAAGCCGTCTATTTTCATACGGTCAAGGTCGACACCATTGAAGGCATGGAGCCGGATGAAACCCGAGTCTTATTAGAAGATGTGCTGGGGCGTATCAATAAGCCCGAGTTTATTTATCGTCACAAGTGGCGTTTGGGCGACATGCTGATTTGGGATAACCGCAGTGCCATGCACCAAGCCTATTACGATTACGACACCAGCCAACCGCGCACTCTCATGCGCATTATTCTCGAAGGCGATAAGCCGTTTTAGCCGAGGGTTTTAAATATGACAATGCAGATCACCCCTCTTGGTGACCATACCGGCGCGGAAGTGACCGGCATTGAT
>CALINB010000115.1 GCA_938045325.1 uncultured Rhodospirillales bacterium
TTGTCAGGGCTATCAATGCAAGACCGAACCCATATATCGATCTTAAAAGTTTAGTCATTTGACTCCTCCATAATTGGCGCAGTTAACAAAACTTACTTCTCTTAACGGGCTTAAGCCTCTGTTGTTGTCTTGCCTCCGCATGCAAAGCGATAACTCGCCTGCGAATTAAATATTAATAACCATCCCACGCCTGCCGCTGCTCACTAACAGACGATAAATGGTCGAAGGACTTGTGGCCGTCGAGCTCGGAAATGACTAATATCAATGTATTGCAAATCGCCATCGGCACGGTCAGAGAACGAGCCTCGCCGACTTCACCCCGCGACGCACTTAAGAGTATTTCCGGTCGCGGCCTCAGGACCGGGCCGACCGGATCGCTGATCACGATACTTGTCGCACCAACGTTGTGAATATGCTCGAGCATCGAAGGCACGCGGGGCTCGATGGAATTGAATATGAAAAGCAAAACAGCGTCACCGGCACGGATATTTTTCGTATCGGCAGCCAAGTGTCTGGACGGTTCGCGCATGATCCGGGTGAGATAACCGGAACGATTAAGGCGCATCTCCATGAGGCAAACTAGCGCCTCGGAGTGACCGTAGCCGAATAAAAAAATATTATTCGCATCGACAATCGCTTGCGCTGCTTGCTTTATATCCTCTTGAGAAATTTGTGTAGGTAGCGCACTCAACGCATTTATTTCGCTATCGACAAATGCCTGCAGGGACCCGTGTCCCAGGTGCTCAAGGCGTTTTTGCACCCGCTCGACGGCTTGTGACGAGCCGATGAGATCGTTTTGTAGCTTGGAGCGTAGGTCAGGATAGCCGCTGAACCCTAGCTTGCGGGCCAAACGGACAGCCGTCGTGGGATGAACATCCGCCCGTTCGGCAAGGTCTTGGGCCGACAAAAATGCGCTTTCCGCAGGATTAGACAACAACACATGAACCAGGCGCTGATCCGATTTGGATAAACGCCCACCAAACTCTTCGACGATTTGCCGAAGGCTCATGAGTTTTGACCTCCCTAATACGGTCTAAATTAGACGAAATTCATTGTTTTTGCAATAAATCGTGCAATTTAATTTATTATGCAATGAACATTGCTATTTTATGACAGCTTTTGGAAGGTTTTATGACCCCCAAATCCGCCTCGGGTTGGCGCTTTCGTTAGGCGGTAAACCCGCCTAAAAAGATGGAAGACAAAACAAAATCGGGGAGTCTTGTTTCATGACCAATCGGATTGAATTACGCATTACTGACCATTCTACCTTTGCCGGTGGCCACGTTTTCGGCGATACCGGCTCTTACGAGCGTCTTCGTGGCCGCGCCCATTATGCCGTCGACCCGAAAGCTGCCGCTCAAACCGGTATTGTCGATTTAGAATTCGCCCCGGTGAATAAAGATGGTCTCGTCGAATTTGCCGCCGATGTCCTTATCCTCAAGCCCGCCGACCTGACAAAAGGCAACAAGAGAATTTTTTATGATTTTGGCAACCGCGGCAACATGCGTGCGCTGCAGTTCTTTAACGATGCCGTTCATTCAAACAATCCGAAAACCATGGAGCATGCCGGAAACGGTTTTCTGTTCCGCCGTGGCTACACTTTTGTCTGGAGTGCTTGGCAAGGCGATATTTATCGTGGCGATGACCGGGCCACGCTGGATGTGCCTGTCGCGAGCGAAAACGGCAAATCCATCACGGGGCCTGTGCGAGTCGAGTTCCGCCCGGGACGGGACGGCATTTACAGCTACCCCTTAAGCGGCTGGACTGCGACACAATGTTATTCAACCATCAGCCGCGATACGTCGAAGGCAACACTGACGAAGCGCCGTTATACTGAGGACGATCGGATCCCCATCAACCCCAGTGCTTGGGAATTCGCCCGCGTCGCCGGTGGCGCCGGCCTTGATGACTCGGTACAAGAAAGTGCAATCATTCCGTCAGACACGCATATTTACCTGCATGACGGCTTTAAACCCGGCTGGATTTATGAACTGGTTTATACCGCGAAGGATCCGAAAGTTCTTGGTCTCGGTTATATCGCAGTTCGCGATCTGATCAGTTTTCTGAAATACGCCGACAAAGACGATGCCGGAGCAAAAAACCCGGCACGCGACGGCGCGCCCGTCGAAAATGTTTACGCTTGGGGACGCTCGCAGACCGGGCGCGTCATCCGCGACTACCTTCATAGTGGCTTCAATGCGGATGCCGAAGGCCGCAAGGTCTTCGACGGTATTATGCCGCATGTATCGGGGGGCGGCATGATGTGGATGAACCATCGCTTTGCTAACTTGAACGGCACCGCCGGTCAGCAATACGAGGATCATTTCAACATCGCCGACCGGTTTCCGTTCGCCTATACCGAAACCACCGATCACGTTACCGGCAAAACGGATGCAATTCTCAAGCGCCCGGATACGGATCCCTTGTTGATGCATACCCAAACCGCAACCGAATACTGGCAGCGACACGGCTCACTTGTGCATACGGACTCCCAAGGCAACGACCTCGACCAACCCGACACCGTACGCATCTATGCCATGGCCAGCACGCAGCATTTTTCAAGCCCAATTGCGGGCAAACCGACAAAAGGCATCATGCAAAATGTGAATAACGTGGTGAACACGTCGATGTTTTTCCGCGCCCTGCTGAACGCCATGGATGCCTGGGTAACCGATGGGACACAACCGCCTGAAAGCCGCTATCCGACACGTGCCGAAGGAACACTCATCCTCTATGACGAATGGCGAAAACAATTCCCCGCTATTCCAGGTCAGCAAATCCCCTGGGGGCCGAACGAATTACCGCTCTACGATTTCGGGCCGCGCCAGGACGACGGCATATTTGATAAACAGCCGCCGGACGTCGCCGGGAAAGACACCTACACCATTCTCGTTCCCGCGGTCGATCATGACGGTAATGAAGCCGGCGGTTTGCGCGCGCCCATGGTGGAAGCACCCCTCGGCACGTATTGCGGCTGGAATCTCCGTGATCGCGGTTTTGGCTTCGGCGCCATGTTCGAGTTTACCGGCAGCACCATTCCCTTTGCGAGCACGCCGCAAGAACGCCAAGCGACCAACGATCCGCGCAAGTCTGTTCAAGAGCGTTACAAAGACAATGACGGCTTCGTCAAAGCTGTTATGACTTCGGCGAACAAACTTTGTAAGGATGGCTTCATCCTCGAAGAAGACCTCGAAGGGATCGAAGCCGAAGCCAAAGCGTGGTTCGCGCCGCGCCACGATGTGAATTTATGATGGCATTCATGCGCGCCGCTTTTTATACCCAAACCGGTCCCGCTCGTGATGTCTTGAAGGTCGGTGAAATCGATACCCCGGCACCCGGCAAGGGTGAAATTCTGGTGCGCGTGCATGCCTCCGGCATCAATCCATCCGACACCAAGAAACGGATCGGCGCACCGGGGCGTGTGATGGCGGAAGACCGGATCATTCCTCATTGCGACGGCGCCGGTGTTATCGAAGCGGTTGGAGCCGGCGTCGATCCCGCGCGCGCGGGTAACCGTGTTTGGCTTTTTAACGCGCAACACCGGCGCCCCGACGGCACCGCCGCCGAATACATTGCCCTGCCGGATGAATTTGCGGCACCGTTACCGGAAAACGTGCCGTTCGAAGCCGGTGCTTGTCTCGGCGTTCCTGCACTCACCGCGTATTACGCCGTTGCTGCGGGGCGGCATAACAACGAAGATTGGGTGCTGGTCCTGGGCGGGGCCGGTTCGGTCGGCCATTACGCCGTTCAAATGGCAAAGTTGAAAGGCGCGAATGTCATTGCGACAATCAGTTCACAGGATAAGGCCGAGCATGCCCGTGCCGCGGGCGCCACTCACACGGTCAACTACCGCGAAGAAGATGTCGTCGCACGGGTGCTCGAGATCACCGGTGGCGCGGGTGTGGACCGGCTGATCGATGTCGATGCCAATGCTAACGCAGAGCATTGGGCCAAACTGATCCGCGCCGAAGGCACCGCGGTCGACTATGGCTCGGCAAAACTCACTGCCGAAATTCCCATCCGGGATATGCGCCAAAAGAATATCACCCTGAAACTGATCAACGTGTACGGCATTCCGTCAGTCATTCGTGAACAGGCGTTAAAGGATATCGAAGCATGGCTTGGCAAAGACCGTCTTAGCCATACCATCTCGGCCACCTATAACCTGGAAGACATCGCCGCAGCCCACGAAGCAGTCGAAAAAGGCAGCCATCTCGGCAACATCATCCTCACCATCCCGTGAAGGCCGTTACGCCGAATTAACGTGACTCCTGGGCCGAAACGGGAGTACCGTATTTTCAATTCAGGGAACCTGAGGACACAAGGCGTTTGTCCCGGTTCTCCGGCATGTTCATTCAAATATAAAAGGTGATCACATGGTTTCCTTCAACCTGAACGGCAAGCAAGTGTCGGCGACGGTGAAATCCGATACGCGTTTGTTATGGGTGATCCGGGAGCATCTTAAGCTGACCGGCACCAAGTACGGCTGCGGCGCCGGTTTGTGCGGGGCCTGCACGGTTCATGTTAACGGCAAGGCGGTGCTGTCATGCCAAATGGAAGCGTTCAGCGCGAACGGTGCGAATGTAACAACCATTGAAGGTTTATCGTCCGATAAAACGCATGCGCTGCAAAAAGCCTGGATCGCCGAACAGGTTCCGCAATGCGGTTATTGTCAGTCGGGCCAGATTATGAAGGCCGCCGAATTACTGGCAAAAAATAAAAACCCCAGCCGCGACGATATTGTCAATCACATGAACGGCAACATCTGCCGTTGCGGAACCTACAACCGCATCATTGCCGCCATTCAACGCGCGGCACGGGAGGGTTAAGCGATGCCCGATACAAATATAACCGAATTTGACGTTTCCCGTCGCCGCTTCCTGACCGGCGCGGGCGGACTCA
>CALINB010000116.1 GCA_938045325.1 uncultured Rhodospirillales bacterium
AACACGATTTTGGCGATGGTCGGGCGCGTTATGAAGAAGCGACGGATGAGCACCACGATCATTTGATCGATGTGAATACCGGGAAAGTGATCGAATTCCAAAGTTCCGCGATTGAAAAACTGCAGGATGAAATTGCCCGGCAACACGGGTTTCGCCTCATTGGCCATCGCCTCGAATTGTACGGTGTCCCGGTCGGTGCAAAAAAAACCGGCAGTAGTCCGTCGGAAGAATAGGGTTTAAGATCTTATCGTGGCGAAAAAACTCCATATTAAAACATACGGCTGCCAAATGAATGTATACGACTCCGCACGCATGGCGGATGTTCTGGCACCGCTTGGATATGAATTGTCCGATCAGCCGGACGACGCCGATATGGTTATTCTTAACACATGTCATATTCGCGAAAAGGCGGCCGAGAAAGTTTATTCCGAATTAGGCCGCTTGCGGCAGTTTAAAAATAAAAAAGCGGAAACCGGAGAGGCGATGATCCTCGCCGTGGCCGGCTGTGTTGCTCAAGCCGAAGGCGAAGAAGTTTTTGCCCGCGCGCCTTTTATCGACATGGTTTTTGGTCCGCAAACGTATCACCGGCTGCCTGAAATGATTGCCAAGGCGACGCGTTCCAGCGGCGGCGTGTTGGATATCGATTTTCCGGCTGAGGCGAAATTTGATTCCTTGCCGGCGGCAAGCGGCACGGATACCCGCAGCGCCTTTCTTACCGTTCAAGAGGGGTGCGATAAATTTTGCACGTTTTGCGTCGTGCCGTATACGCGCGGTGCCGAGTTTTCCCGTCCCGCGAAAGATGTATTGGCCGATGCCCGCCGGTTGGTGGCCGACGGCGTTTGCGAAATCACCCTCTTGGGCCAGAACGTCAATAATTATCATGGCGAAGGCCCGGGTACTCAGGAATGGGGATTGGGCCGGTTGATCCATGCGTTGGCAGAAATCGACGGGCTGGCGCGTATCCGTTACACGACGTCCTACCCGGCGGATGTCGATGACGAACTCATCGCGGCGCATCGGGACGTGCCCGCCCTTATGCCTTTTCTGCATTTGCCGGTACAGTCGGGCTCCGACCGTATTTTAAAAGCCATGAACCGGCGGCATGATTCTTCGGATTACCGGCGACTGGTCGAGCAGTTGCGCGCCGCGCGTCCGGACTTGGCATTATCGTCCGACTTTATCGTCGGCTTTCCCGGTGAAACGGATGATGATTTCGCACAGACCCTGAATCTAGTCGACGAAATCGGTTTTGTGCAGGCCTATTCCTTTAAATACAGCCCGCGTCCCGGTACGCCCGCGGCGGAATATGACCGGCAAGTGGATGATGAAGAAAAAACCGGTCGGCTGTTGCGGCTGCAAGACTTGCTAAATAAGCAGCAGCGCTCGTTTAACGAGAGTTTGGTCGGCAAAACATTACCGGTTTTGTTTGACCGCCATGGCCGTTTTGAAGATCAACTGGTTGGCCGCAGTCCTTACATGCAGCCGGTTCATATCGACGGCGGTGCTAATCTTTTCGGTCGAATCGTTGATGTTCATATTAAGGCCGGATTTGCCAATAGTCTGGCCGGTGAAGTTTCCGAATCGATTGGGGGTGCCGCAACGGGAGAGCCGCCAAATGATGCGAAAGAAAGGATCAGCGCGTGACGCCGCCGGTTAAATCGACAGCAGCCGTCAATGATTCGACGATCACGGCACCTTTGCAATTTGAAGACAATCATTTAGCGATTGAACTTTTTGGTTCCCATCACAGTCATTTGGCGCGCATCGAACAAAAACTCGATGTTGCGATAAATGCGCGTGGTAATACGGTGTCCATCACCGGCCCGGCGGATGCCGTCGAGGCCGCTTGCAAGGTTTTGACGGGGCTTTATGAACGCCTGGAAAAAGGTTTCGGCATCGGCAAGGAAGAAGTCGACGCATCCTTGCGCATGACGTTATTAGGCGGTGGTGACATGAAAAATGAATCGCAAACGATCCAAACCCGTAAGCGCCCGATAACCCCGCGCTCGCCGACACAAGCGGCTTACATTCAGGCGATCAGCGATTACGAGCTTGTCTTCGGGTTAGGGCCTGCCGGTACGGGCAAAACTTATTTGGCCGTTGCCAAGGCGGTTGAATATTTAATTAAGGGCGAGGTTGACCGGATTATTCTTTCGCGTCCGGCGGTTGAAGCCGGTGAAAACCTTGGATTTTTGCCGGGCGATTTACGCGAGAAGGTCGATCCGTATTTACGCCCGTTGTATGACGCGCTTTATGACATGCTGCCGTCACCGCAAGTGATAAAACGGCTCGAATCCGGCGAGATTGAAGTTGCCCCATTGGCGTTTATGCGGGGCCGGACCTTATCGAACGCATTTGTCATTCTAGATGAAGCGCAAAATGCCACGTCCGTGCAGATGAAAATGTTTTTAACTCGATTAGGCGAAAACGCCCGCATGGTCGTGACAGGCGATTTATCGCAAGTCGATCTGCCGAAGGGAACACGCTCGGGTTTGTGGGAGGCATTAGAGATTGCCGAAGACATCAATGGCATCGGCATCGTTCGTTTTAATGCTGATGATGTTGTCCGCCATCAACTGGTTACCGACATCGTGAATGCTTACGACAAGCTCGAGGAAAAACGCCGGACCGCTGAACGGTATCAAAAACGGCAAAATGTTAATGGCCGGAAAACAAATGGTAAGCGGGACGTTGACGCTTCCTAAACAAAATAAGGATGACGGCCCACTCGGCATCGACATTTCCATATCATGCCGTTCGTGGAGCGATGCGTTACCGTCCGTAGTAGCGCTTTGCCGAACTGCCGTGACTCAAGCGGTTCTGGCCGGCCTGAATAAGCCGTCCGAACAAATTCCAAAGGCGGAGATCAGTCTCGTTTTATCGGACAATGAATTTATTCGAGAGCTAAACAAATCTTACCGACAGATCGACAAGCCGACGAATGTGTTGGCATTTCCCGGTGATGCGATTCCGGAACATGTTCGTGACCCATCCAGTCCGTTATTGCTTGGTGATGTCGTCGTTGCTTATGAAACGGCGGCCCTGGAAGCCGAAACGGAACAAAAAACATTGGCCGACCATCTTCAGCATCTTGTGGTTCACGGCACGTTGCATTTACTCGGGCATGACCATGATAACGAGACTGCTGCCGAGGAGATGGAAGCGCTTGAAGCCAAGGCGCTGCAGGTCCTCGGCGTTAAAAACCCTTATGGGGACGGATAACGATGGAGCGGCTAATCCTCTTTAATCGTTGGGTCTCGATCCAAGCCGGTTGGCGGCGTTGGGGGTTTGCAGCCCTGCTGGGCGTGCTCGCCACACTCGCTATGCCGCCGGTAAATGCTGTCTATATGCTCGTACCGGCGTTTGTCGGCCTCATCTGGCTTTTGGATTCAAGCAACAGTTTACGTGCCGCCTTTGCCGCCGGCTGGTGGTTCGGCTATGGCCACTTCGTTGCCGGTTTATATTGGATCGGCATTGCTCTTTGGATTAAGGCGTCACAGTTCGGCTGGCTGATTCCGTTTGCCGTATTCGGTTTGCCGGCCATTGTGGCGTGCTACATGGGGATTGTGGCGCTGGCTTTTAAGGTTTGCCAGCGCCGGGGTTATGCCGTTGGCGCAGGCCGGATCATCATGTTTGCGGTCCTGTGGGTCTTTTTCGAGTGGGTGCGTGGCTGGGCGTTTACCGGTTTTTCCTGGAACCTCATGGGCACCGTTTGGAGCTTTTCCGATTCGATGATTCAGTTTGCGGCCCTCACGGGAATTTACGGGTTATCGTTTGTCACGATCCTCGCCGCAGCCATGCCGGCCATCATAACGGACAGATTTACGCAAGCCGGATCGCAACGCTCGCCGGTTCCCATCGTAATCGGCGCCTTCGCCATTTTGCTGGTGATTGCCGCCGGCGGTATATTTCGATTGTCGCAAGCCGAACACAACACCGTGGCCGGTGTTCATCTTCGCCTCGTGCAGCCCAGTATTCCGCAACGTCTGAAATGGCAGCGCGATTTGCGCGCCGGGCATGTAATGCGGCAATTATATTTAAGCCGGCTAGCGCCCAAACAAGGCAAGGCCATGCCGACCCATGTGATCTGGTCTGAAACTGCCGTGCCGTTTAATCTCGCGAACGAACCACAGGTCAAACGCGTTGTTGCCGAAGGCGTGCCGAAAAACGGCTTATTGATTACCGGCGCGCCGCGGCTGAAACGATGGGGCCCGCGTTCTCACCAAGCCTGGAATAGCCTGCATGCGATTAATGGCGCCGGCAATGTCGTCGCGACTTTTGATAAAACCCATCTTGTGCCGTTCGGTGAATATGTGCCGTTCCGTTGGCTGTTGAATATGTCAAAAATTACGACGGGGACGACGGATTTTACGCCGGGAGCGGGATTGAAAACGCTAAGCCTCAAAGGCCTGCCACCCGTCAGCCCGTTGATTTGTTATGAAGGCATCTTTCCCGGTCAAGTGGTGGCATCCGGTCCCCGGCCACAATGGCTGCTCAATATTACCAATGATGCATGGTATGGCCGCTCGGCGGGACCGTTCCAGCATTTTGCCGCCGTGCGGTTTCGCGCCGTCGAGGAAGGCATGCCCTTGGTCAGGGTTGCCAATAACGGTATTTCCGCTGTCGTCGATAGTTACGGCCGTGTCATTGCCCGCCTCGGCCTAAACAAGTCCGATATTATCGATAGTCCGCTGCCGCAAAGCCTAAAAACCCTGACACCCTATGCGCGGTTTGGCGACCGGCTCGTGATCTGCCTGCTGGTTTTACTGGCGGTCGTCGGCATCCTCTTGTCCCGCCGCACCGCCTGATATCCTTCATTCAGCGACACGCCTAACAAGAATCCCTTGGTCAAGACGGGCCATGTTGTGGAAATCGCGTATAGCAAATGTGGTAACCGCGTATAGAGAAATCATACACGGGCATGTATTGGTCCTGTCATCGCTTTTATGCTAAACTGATTGAATACGATACTATGTACTCATGATGGGATCTCACTTCGCAGCGATTATCGCAGCGGTGAATACGGGGGACTTACGGTAACAATTATTGATTGGCGTCAGGGACTTGTAACAAAAGCACGTCATAGGGAGGCAATTGTGATTCGAATATCCCCATGACGGAATTTAATTTCAGAAACACGATTTGCTCAATGGCGGGGGAAAATGGCTAAGGCACAGAAAAAAGGTTCGCAATCTGGGAAGGCCGGTAAGGCAAAAACCAAGCAATCAGAATTGGATCAGGGGGCGCCGCACCCCATTGATATTCATGTCGGCAGCCGGGTCCGGTTGCGGCGCACACTGTTGGGGCTGAGCCAGGAAAAACTCGGCGAGGCGGTTGGCCTCACGTTTCAGCAAATTCAGAAGTACGAGCGTGGCGCCAATCGGATCGGGGCCAGCCGGTTGCATGAATTCAGTCAGATTTTAGAGGTGCCGGTATCTTTCTTTTTCGAAGGAACGGACACCAAAGCCGCTTCTTCGCGAACAAATGGCGCCCGTGGCAACAACAAAACGAAAACCAATGACGATTATATCCAAAAGCGCGAGACCCTCGAGTTGGTTCGGGCTTATTATCAGATTCCCGATACAATCGTACGCAAGCGCCTATTCGAAACCATCAAGGCTTTGGCAAAAAGCCCGGATTCAAGGGCTTAGTTGGAAAATTCATTTACCCTTGACCCATTTGTTAAAGCCTGCAAGAAAAGTCCCGCGCAGACATCCTGCGTAAAGCTGTGGATGGATTTGGACTACTTGCCACCACATTAAAAAAGGCTAAGTGGGCTCCTCATGCGGAATGACCGTTTTAGGCCCTGGTCCAGACTTTAATTTTGGGATCACGAGGGAGGACTTTATCGTGTCGAACGCAAACTATTTATTTACCAGTGAATCTGTTTCTGAAGGCCATCCGGACAAGGTTTCCGACCGTATTTCGGATTCGATCCTTGATGCAATGCTTAAAGATGAACCGGAATCTCGCTCCGGCCTCGAAACATTGTGCACCACCAATAAAATCGTATTAGCCGGCGAGATCCGTGGGCCGGCATCTGTAACCAACGATGTCATGGAAGACATTGCTCGCTCCTGTGTCCGCGAGATCGGTTACGAGCAAGAAGGCTTTCATTGGGAAAAAGCCGACGTTGAGGTTTTGGTTCATTCCCAATCAGCCGATATCGCCCAAGGCGTTGACGCCGCCGGCAACAAGGATGAGGGGGCCGGCGATCAGGGCATGATGTTCGGGTATGCCTGTACGGAGACCGATGTGTTGATGCCCGCACCAATTCACTTCAGCCATCAAATCTTGAAATCCATGGCGGATGCTCGTCACGCGGGTACAGACAAAGGCCTGGAGCCGGATTCAAAATCGCAAGTGACGCTGCGCTATGAAAACGACAAGCCGGTCGGCGCGACGTCGGTCGTGGTATCGACACAGCACGGCGAAAATATGTCTCAAGAAGAGGTGCGCGAGACGGTGCGCCCGCACGTCGAAAAAGTGCTGCCGGACGGCTGGATGTGCGATGAGGATCATTTCTATGTCAATCCGACCGGCCGATTTGTAATCGGTGGGCCGGATGGCGATACCGGATTGACGGGCCGGAAGATTATTGTCGATACCTATGGTGGGCGTGCCCTGCATGGTGGTGGTGCGTTTTCGGGCAAAGATCCGACGAAAGTGGACCGTTCGGCGGCGTACGCCGCGCGGTATCTGGCGAAGAATGTCGTTGCCGCAGGCATCGCAGATCGTTGCACCATTCAGCTGGCGTATGCGATCGGCGTGTCAAAGCCCGTATCCGTTTACATCGATACCCACGGCAGCGACCGGGTCGATTTGGAGAAACTCTCGAATACGCTCCAGGATATGGTCGATCTTTCACCGCGCGGTATTCGCCAGCACCTGGAAATGAATAAACCGATTTACGCCCGGACGTCGGCGTATGGCCACTTTGGCCGCGAACCAGATGCCGAGGGCGGATTTTCTTGGGAGCGGACCGATTTGGTCGACCAACTTAAATCGGCGTTTTGAGCTAATTGAGCGCATCGGAAACGTTCAGAAAACAGTTCGATCATCCACAGTTTTACGGCCGCCGCCACGGCCATAAATTGCGGCCTGGACGCCAGCGACTTATCGATGATCTGCTGCCGAAGCTTCAAATTTCAATTGAAGCGGTGGGGCCTTCTATAAATAACGGCTGCTTGTTTGAAGTGCCCGTTCAGAACATTTGGCTGGAAGTCGGTTTCGGTGCCGGTGAGCATCTCGCCGGACAGGCGTTAGCATACCCCGAGATTGGGTTTATTGGCTGTGAACCGTTTATCAACGGCGTCGCGTCGCTATTAAAGACCATTGATCAATCGGCGATCGGTAATATCAGAATATTTAACGATGACGCGCGTCTATTGCTACCGGCTTTACCGGAGAGAAGCCTCGGCCGGGTGTTCATTTTATTTTCCGACCCTTGGCCGAAGACCCGCCATCACCGCCGCCGGTTTTTCAACCGCGAAACCCTCGATCAACTGGCGCGGTCGATGAAGGACAATGCCGAGTTGCGGTTTGCCAGTGATCACGCCGGTTATACTCGATGGGCGCTCGAACACGTGCTGCACCATCCCGATTTTTCGTGGCCGGTTCGCCGGTGCATCGATTGGCAGGTGCCGCCGGAAGATTGGGTTCAGACCCGCTATGAATCTAAAACTAATAAGCATGGCGGGGCGTGCACCTACCTGCGCATTTGCCGCCGGCCCCGTTCGGTCTGAGGGCGAAAATACGCGAAAATCAGATAAATTTGGTTGCGCGGGCGGAATAATATCCGACGCCAAGCGAGGCGGTGACGGCGTTTTGCCCGCCGTGCCTCAGCGCCGCCACAGGGGGAATCGTAAAAACCCCTTGTTTTTCAGGAGTTCGGAATGATATTTTATAGGGGTCTCGAGATGAGCATTCTCGTTAGACCTAAATAGAAGAGGTTTGATGGGGTGGGCCTGTGGCCCACCTTTTGTTTTAGGGGCTACCGGTTTGTGCCGGGCGGTACCGAAGAGGATAACGAGCGTGGCGACATCAGAAGCGGGCATTGCGCGGACGATCGAACGCTTAATCACGCCGAGTGTCGAAGATCTTGGGTTTTCGATCGTTCGGGTCCAAATCATGGGACAGAAAGAAATGCGCCTGCAGGTGATGATCGAGCGCAAAGATTTAAACCCGATGCATGTTGATGATTGTGCAAAGGTAAGCCGGGCGATTTCGGCGATTTTGGATGTCGAGGATCCGATTCGGGATAGTTATGACCTTGAAGTCAGCTCGCCCGGGATGGACCGCCCCTTAACCCGGCGTGAGGATTTTGAACGGTTTGCCGGTTTTGAAGCCAAAGTCGAACTGGAACAACCGATCGACGGCCGCAAACGGTATCGCGGCACGATCTTAGGCCTTGAAGACGATCATGTCCGTTTGGCCGGTGAGGATACAGAATGGCAACTGCCGTATGAGGATATCGGCCGTGCCAAGTTAATCGTTACAGATGAAATGCTGGCAGCAGCAGGAGAACATTAAGAGTCATGAGTGAAGCAACGATGGAAAACGAAACGGTATATGCGCGCCCCGAGCTTTTGCAGGTCGCTGAAACTGTTGCCCGTGATAAGGGCATTGAGCAAGACGAAGTCATCGAAGCGATGGAGCAGGCCATTCAAAAGGCCGG
>CALINB010000117.1 GCA_938045325.1 uncultured Rhodospirillales bacterium
TCTCGAATTCAATTACATGATTTTTCAAGCTTATGATTTTCTCGAATTGTCGCGGCGTCATAACTGCACACTTCAGATGGGCGGGTCCGATCAATGGGGCAATATCATCAACGGCGTCGAGCTTGGCCGGCGGATCGATAATAATACGCTATACGGCCTCACAACGCCGCTGCTGACGACCTCGTCGGGCGCAAAAATGGGCAAAACCGCCGAGGGTGCCGTATGGCTCAATGCGGATATGCTGTCGCCTTACGATTATTGGCAATATTGGCGCAACACGGAAGATGCGGATGTCGGCCGTTTCCTGCGCTTGTTCACGGAAATGCCGCTCGAAGAAATCGAAGAGCTCGAAAAACTCGAAGGCGCGGAACTGAACGAGGCGAAGAAAACCCTCGCGACGGCGGTCACCATATTATGCCACGGCGAAAAGGCGGCGGTGGAAGCCGCCGAAACGGCCCGTAAAACATTTGAAGAAGGCGGTAGCGGTGATGACCTGCCGAGCATCGACGTTCCTAAACGCGATCTTGAAAACGGTGTACCGGCATTCGAACTGCTATGCCGGGCGGGCCTTGCAAAATCAAAAAGTGAAGCACGCCGATTAATTCGTTCCGGCGGCGGGCGCGTGAATGATGTTGCCATCAAGGACGAAACCCAAACCGTCGGGATCGGCGATGTTTCCGACGAAGGCTTTGTTAAACTCTCGGCCGGTAAAAAGCGCCATGCCTTGGTCCGGCCGCAAGCTTAAATAAAGGCGTGAACGCAGATATGAATGAGCGGCGTGAAAACGGCTCGGCAAGTTCGAAGCTCCAACGCCTCCTCACGGCAAACGTCAATCTCACTTCCACGCCATGCCGCTTTTACGGCCTGATCTTTCTCTTTCTCCTTGCGCTGCTGACTTTTAAAAGTGCGATGTTTGCCGGCATCGGCGGCGATGAAGGCGAACAGCTCATCTTCGCGCAGTATTTCGATTGGGGCTATGTCGTCCGTAACCCACCCCTGTTCACGTGGCTGGTTATCGCGGCTCAATCCGTGTTTGGCGTAAACGCCTTCGCCGTTAATGCGGTCAAACTCGTTGTATTATTTCTTTTGTACGGATTTATGTACAAAGCGGCGTTGCTAATTTTAACAAAACACCGCCTTGCCGTGCTGGCAGCCCTGTCACCACTGCTGATCTTTCACATCGCCTGGGACTCTCTGCTGGGCTTCAGCCATTCGGTCATGGTAGCCATGGTATACGCGGCGACGTTCTTCGCGGCTTTCAATCTCGAAAAAAATAACAGGCTCATTTCTTATGCCGGATTTGGTGTTGCCATCGGCTGCGGATTTCTCTCAAAGTACGCCTTCGCCTTTTTCTTGATCGCCCTCCTTGCTGCCTGCTTGTTCGATGCTAAGTTGCGCGGCCGTATTCTGAATAAAAATATCGTCGTCACCATCATGATTGCAGCGGCAATCGTCACGCCGCATTTCATTTGGCTTTACGACCGCCACGCCGCCATGGCCGGTGAGCTAGCGCCGGCCTTACAGGCGCAAGGCACGGCCGAACACCTTTTTGCCGCCGGCAAGGGCACCTTAAGCGGTATCAAGGCGATTGTCGGATTTTTGCTGCCTTTATTAGCATTCCTGGCCCTTTTCTTTCCGGCAGCCTGGCGGCCCAAACTACCCGCGACGGATCCTGAACAGCGGCGATTGCATCGAACCCTCACGGTGTTTTTCGCCGTGCTGATTGGCATCATTTTTCTCTTTATTATGTTCGGCGGCATCACACGGGTGCGCACCCATTACATGTTTGTGATGGTTTTGTTCCCACTGCTCTTTTTTCTGCGCGTGCAAATGGCCGCGCCTGCACAGAAGCGGCTTGATAGTTACGCCGGTATCTTAACGGCCGCCGCCGTCATTGTTCTTCTAGGCTTACCTATTAAATATTTTGCCGAACCTTGGCGGTGCGGCAAATGCGAACACCACATGCCCTACGTTGCTTTAGCCCAAGATATCCGAACCGCTGGCTTTAAAACGGGAACGATTTTTGCCTATTGGCACCCTTATCCGATTGCCGGCAATATGCGCTTGGCCTTTCCTGAAGCGCGCGTGATCAGCGCCAAGCACACGATGGCCATGCCGCCTTTAAGACCCTCAAAGACACCTTCGCAATGTTTGTTGATTTGGAGCGGCCCGGCGCAAGGAGCGCAAGCCAACAACACCATTCGGCTTGCGCGCGAATACCTTGGCCTCTCCCTTGAACATGCCGATGCCGCAAAGGCGGCAAAATCCGTTCAGGCGTCTCTATCCACTGGGACGAAAAAAACGTTTGAGCTGGGTTATATTTTTCTATCACCGGGCAAAGGTGATTGCCGGTGATTAAAGCCGGACCATTACGTGCCGTCGGGACTGGGCGGCACGGTTTCGCTTTCTTGGGCGCCCTGATTGAAGATATCGAAAAAGTTCCGAAATATTCCCGGAGCTAAAGCCGATAACGGATTAACAAAAACATTTGGGTTCTCAACCGGCCCGCTCATCTCGTAATTTGCCGCGAATACGCCACCGCCTTTTGTGCCGCCTGTGAATAATTCGCCGAGCAAGGGGATTTGACCAAAAAAGCTATTAATCAAATAAGCTGGAACAACGGTTCCCTTCAAGTTTAAGACCTCGGCATGGGTGTAAATCGAACCGCTTGCCGTAAAGCCGAGCGAAGGCCCGCTCGCTCGGGCCTCTTCAAACGAAACCGTACCGGTACGCGAAACGAACGGTACCTCCATCGAGGTAAAGCTCAAGCCACGGCCTTGCAAGGATTCGACAATACCGGTAATCGCCAGAATACTGACCACCCGGGCAAGCACCGGCGCTTTAATGATCCGGTAATCGTCAATCTTCAAACGGCCCGTTAACGGACTGTCGAAATCGGAATCATCGTACGTTCCCGTAATTTTCAGATTACCGCCGAGCATATTGTCATAATAGTCCAGCGCCCGTAACGTTGCGCCGGCATCATTGGACAGCACGGAAATTGAGCGTGTATTTGCATCGCTTTCATACAATGCGATATCGACGCTGCCTTTCTTGCTGACATCGGCATGCAGATACATACTCTCCCAAATATCACCGCGACGTGCAACCGATCCTGTCACATTCATCAACGGCGTGTCTTTTCGCAACCAAAGCTTTTCAAGATTCAACAACACGTTGAATCTTGGCGTGTCTTTTCGTTTGCCATCTACAGCCTCAGCCTCATCCCCCGATATACGGCTCCAAATATCGGACAGATCGAGGCCTTTGCCGCTGAGTCGAAGCTCGGCCTGCTGATTAGACTTCAAATCAATCGACCCCTTTAAATTTGTTTTGCCAAACTTAACGCGGTCGAGCTTTACCGTTTCAATTGCTTTGCCACTGGGAGCAAATGCGGCAGATCCGTCTGCCTTCAATCCGCCGATATCGATTTTAAACCGGGGCAGTTTACGTGGTTTGTTATTCACGAACTCGATGTCGGATTTAATGGTACCGTCAATACCGGCCCCCTTGACCCAGCCGAGCGACAGCAATGACACGGTCGCTGTTTTCATATTGAGATTTAACGTACCGCGTGAACGGCGGTCATTGAGCACAGACATAACGAATGTTGCATGTACCGGACCCCGGACGTAATCCGATTCACCAAAGGAAAACCCAAATTTATCCCGTAAAAATTGTTCCGAGTCTTTTATGCGGCTGTTGATCCGGTACTGAATTCGATACGGTTGATCCTTACTATTAAAATTTCGTGTCAGGGAAATTTTCGAGGGAACATCGCCGACATTGGCTGTTCCAGCGGCTTCCAAACCATCTTTTGTAATATTGAGTTGAAACAGCCCATCGGTAATGGTCTGGCTCATGAATACGTTCGGGGCGGAAACTTCAGACATATTCGTGATTGCGGAAACTTCCACGCGATCAATCGTAAGGGCTTCTTCCAAAGGAAAATTGAGCCGCAACCGGGTTGATGACTTGCCCCGTGTTCCTTTCGACGTGAACCCCAAACTGGACACAAAACTGATCGGCTTGCTCTCCGTCAGCTTCAAGGCGCTTTGTACCGGCCCCTCAACCGTTAGATCAATATCTGCATACTGATCTCTTTGGTCGAGATGCGTCAGGTTGACCGTGCCTTTCTTTATTTTGAGCTTAAGCGTTTCGCCATGAAGAATGTCAAAATCAAACCGTTTTAAATTAAATTTTCCCAGCGCTTCGGCATTTCGAATTTTCGGCATCGGCGCAAGATAATCGATGGTAACACCCTTAAGGTCTATCTCACCGGACAAATCAGACACATTAAACTGACCCGGCCCCGTGGATTCGATTTCGACATGTGTTCGAATTTCCTCGATGACTCCATCGGATAAATGTCTCGTCGACCATTTATACGGTGCCGTGCCCCAGGCACGCGGCCAGTACCGGCGCAGGTCATCAATCGGAATATTTTGAACAACACTATCGGCTTGAATGGCCAATGTATCGCCAAAACCATTCACTGAGCCTTTGATTGTCGCCGTCGGGCCGTGAAAATCAATTTTGATCGCATCAAGAGTCAGACGTTCTTGTTGCAGGTTTACGAGCCCACTCGCCTTGATCGAACGCAACGGCATTTGATGGTTTGCTGATGGCGGCAAGGAAAATGAACCGTTGTTACCTAAATCCGCGGCAAGCCGGTCAATTTTGACGGTATTGTTTTTACCGTCATAACGCCCCTTCAAATTAAACGCTTTTAACTGCAGATTTTGTTTGATGGGTTCCGGCAGGGCAATTTTGCCGGCAGCGCCGGTTATACTAAATCCTGCGGTATCAATCTTTCCGTCGATTGTCATGCCGATATCAACCGACCCGCCCAACGGCACACTCAAATCAGCCAACGGCGCCAGCTTGGCCGTTAAATGCGAGAACATTGCCGGCACGACCTTGCTGAAACGAATACCGACATCCAATTTTTGTATTGTTGGCTGGTATTGGCTGAGCACGACAAACTCGGCCTTTTGCTTACCGATATCCAATGCGAAAACAGCCTCGGCCTCCAGTCCGTCCTCGTTTTGGATCAATGACACTTGTGATGAGGGTGCATGCCAAGCAAGCCCAAGCGTTTCATCAATTAGGGTTAAATCCGCATCAAAAACGCCGATCTGATTAAGATAACTGAGCCTGTCCCCGGGATCAGGCGCTTTCAATAACTCGGCAACAATGAACTTTAAAAAGTCACCAGATGTTTTTAATTTTGTTTTTTCCTCGCTGAAACCAAGCTGAATACGCCCGTTCGTTTTACGCAGCAATTTAATTTTTGGATGAAAGAGCTCGATACGCTTGGGCGCGATCAATCCACGGAATAAGGCCCTTGCGCTTAATGACAACGATAATTCCGGAATGGTGGTCAAAACGGCACCATCGGTATTCACGGCACTGACGTTCAGAACGCGAATATCCAATGTCCGATCCCAGCCTGCCCATGTTAAAATGGTATCCTGAAGCCTGACACGCACACCCTGTTTATTGGCGCTTAAAATGCTCTCGAAAGTCGGTGACAAGAACCCTAAAGAAATCGGCCCGCTCGAGAGGCGCCAGGCAAATAAGCTCAGGATGATCACGAGACCCGCCACCAGGGCCCCCAACACTTGGACCATGTGTCGAAATGTATGCCTGAACACTCGTAAACCTCTTTTTCGGCGTGTCGAACTTGACCGTTTGCAACTGTTACCGCAGTGTGCGGCAATTCCAGGCAAATGAAAATGCACGATTTCGACTTCGCAGACACGCAAAAACAATGGCCAAAACCAGGTAATCCGGAAGGAATCGAGACCGGGTTTGAACGTTTGCGCGAATCTTCCGCCAAACAGCCCGCCGGCGACCTAAATGGCGGCCCTGATGCTGTGGAAAAATTGCTCGAGCATCCCGCCGCCAAACGGGCGCTGCAATGCCTTTTTGGAAACAGCCCCTACCTTACCGATTGCGTTCTGAAGGAACCGGACTTTACGGCCCATCTACTTAGTGCCGGTCCGGATCAGGGGCTTAGTACTATAAACACTTCTCTTGATGCGATTTTTGAAAATCTTAATACGCCCCGTGCCGAACTGGCGAAAACATTGCGAATTGCAAAACGCCGGCTCTCACTTGCTGTCGGCATTGCCGATATCACCGATGTCTGGCCCTTAGAAAAAATTACCGGGACATTATCCGATTTTGCCGATCGCGCACTGCAAATTGCATCGCGCCATCTCATTGTCGAATTGGCTGAAAAGGGCGCAATTGAGATTGCAGATAACGACCAACCGGAAACAGGCTCCGGGTTCATTGTACTGGCACTCGGAAAATTAGGATCGCATGCATTAAATTATTCGAGTGATATCGACTTGATCGTATTTTTCGATCCTTATGCGGTAAAAACGTCAGCCCCCGATAATCTCCAAAAAAATTATGTCCGCCTGACACAAAACCTCGTCAAGCTGATGGAAGAGCGAACAATCGACGGTTATGTGTTCCGGACAGACTTACGATTGCGGCCCGACCCCGGCGCAACACCGATTGCCGTATCAACAGAAGCCGCTGAAACATATTACGAAAGTTTAGGACAGAATTGGGAACGGGCAGCCATGATCAAAGCGCGGCCCGTAGCCGGAGACCTTGCGTTAGGCAAGGCATTTATCGAAAACTTGAAACCGTTTATTTGGCGAAAAAATCTAGATTTTGCTTCGATCCAGGATATTCATTCAATCAAACGGCAAATCAACGCGCATCGCGGCGGGCGGGACATTACCGTCGCCGGTCACAACGTAAAGCTTGGCCGCGGCGGTATTCGTGAAATTGAATTTTTCGCCCAAACACAACAGCTCATTTGGGGCGGGCGCATACCCGAACTGCGCACGCCAAGCACGCAATCGGCCTTGCGGGCATTAACAGACGCCGGTCAAGTAGCGGCTGATGCAGCAAAAGAACTTACTGAGGCTTATCAATTCCTGCGCCGGGTCGAACATCGCATTCAAATGACGAATGATGAACAGACACATACAGTGCCCGCAAACCCGGAAGACCTCGAACGTTTGGCGATATTTTTAGGGTTTGAGAACGCCGATACATTCAGCAAATCGTATATTGAAAATCTCAAAACGGTTGAAAAACACTACGCGGATTTATTTGAGGAATCACCGACACTCGGTTCTCAAGGCGACATTGCCGGCAACTTGGTGTTTACCGGTGTGGATGCCGACCCGGAAACCTTGGAAACAATCCATTCGCTCGGCTTCGAAAAGCCCGAGATCATCGATACGACGGTCCGGGGCTGGCACCGGGGCCGATACCGCTCAACACACAGCACCCGGTCCCGGGAGATTTTAACGGAATTGATGCCGGTCCTGTTAAAGGCCTTAGGAAATACGGCACAGCCCGATGCCGCCTTTCTTCGGTTTGACGGGTTTCTTGCCCACTTACCGGCCGGCATTCAGTTATTTTCCTTATTCCGCAGTAACCCGCAGCTTTTGACCCTGGTTGCTGAAATCATGGGAGACGCACCGCGATTAGCAGACTATCTCAGCCGCCGTCCGACGACTCTCGACAGTGTTTTAACCAGCGATTTTTTCGGCGACCCGCCGGATCGTGAAGCCCTGATCGAGGAACTGACCGCACAGCTTAGTCAAACCGAGGCCGTTGAGGAATTGCTAGACCTCTCGCGGCGCTGGGCCAACGAACATCGATTCCAGATCGGTGTACAAATGCTGCAAGGATACTTAACGCCTCAAGCGGCGGCGTTGGCGCAAAGCGATATTGCCGATGCCGCTATCACGGCCCTCTTTCCGCGAATTGTTAACGAATTTGTCGGCCAGCACGGCACCGTGCCGGGATCGAATATCCTCGTCATTGCGCTTGGAAAATTAGGCGGGCGTGAAATGACGGCAACCTCCGATTTGGACCTAATTTTCCTTTACGATTCACCGCATGATGCAAGCTCATCGGATGGGAAAAAACCGTTAGCCGTCAGTCAATATTTTGCCCGGCTAAGCCAGCGTCTGATTAACGCCTTAAAAGCGCAAACCGCAGAAGGAACGTTATATGAAGTCGACATGCGCCTACGACCGTCGGGCTCGGCCGGGCCGATCGCAACAAGCTTAGATGCGTTTATCCGTTATCACCAGGACAATGCTTGGAACTGGGAACACATGGCATTAACACGCGCCCGCATCGTCTATGGAACCGGCGATTTAACTGTTCGGATAGAAGAAATCATCCAAAATATATTGGCCGCGCCGCGTGACCCGGACAAACTCGTTCATGATGTCGCCTCCATGCGCCGCCGGATTGATCAAGAACATCATACCGATTGCCTCTGGGCGGCAAAGCATTTCAGAGGCGGTCTCGTCGATATAGAGTTTCTCGCGCAGTATCTTCAATTGCAACATGCGCATGAAAATTCAGAAATCCTTGATCACAATACGGCGGTGGCCCTCAACCGGCTTAACGAAGCAGGCTATTTAAGTAAACAAGACACAGATGTTCTGCTGGCTGCGCTTGAGCTTTGGCAAGCGACGCAAAGTATGCTTCGCTTAACGCTGGAAGGTGAAGTCGTCGACATTAAAGAAGACGATATGCCAGTCGGTTTACAAAAAACTCTCGCAGCATATTGCCAAGCCGAAAATTTCGACTCACTCAAAAAAAACCTGTCACAACAAGCCGCATCGGTGCACGAAATTTTCAACCGCATCATTGAGAAGCCTGCAGCAGCATTGAACTTAACAAGTGAAAATGCGAAAAATTGAAATCCCGTGAACTGCTGAAACGACAAAGGAGTTTTAACGATGGCCGATAAAAAATCAGACGAAAGCCCCAGTGAAGAACCGGGAAGCAAAGACGCGGGACCTGCCAAAAAAGCATCAGGCAAAAAGGGCAAAAAAGCCAAATCAAAAAAAGGCAAAGGTAAGCTGATCATGATTATCGCGATTGCACTCGTGGTCGTACTCGGCGGCGGTGTAACGGCTTTTGTTATGTTATCGGGATCGAAGCCCAAAGAAGCAAAAGTGAATTTGC
Source organism: uncultured Rhodospirillales bacterium (assembly GCA_938045325.1). Taxonomy (GTDB): domain Bacteria; phylum Pseudomonadota; class Alphaproteobacteria; order Rhodospirillales; family CALINB01; genus CALINB01. Next base: position 9,025 of record CALINB010000117.1, read on the forward strand.
CACCCCCACCCGGCGAAATTACCAATTACAGTTTTCCGAAAGTTCTTGCCGATTTAAAAACCGGGCAATGCAAAGCGAACTATCTATCGATGCGGTTTTTCGTCGAGGTCGGCAAAAACTACACGAAGGCAATCCAGCAAAAGCAGCCGAAAATCATGGAAGGCATCATGCTTCATTTACGAAGCTTTGAACGTCAAGACGTCGTCGGCAGAGAGGGTGATCGTCGCGTCAAAACTGATTTAACCACAATCATCAACCGCCACATCAAGCCCGGTAAAATCGAGGGCATCGTTTTTAAGGAATTTATTCTGCAATAACGGGACAGCATAAGGCCGTTCAAGCTGCCGGTTGATCAGAATTCCCATTGGCATCTGGACCAGATGAATTTTTCCGGTCTTGATTAACACATTCTTTTCAAATTCCGGGCTTTGCTAAAGAAAACGAACCACCGTCAATAACTGCCCAGGGAATCCCGCGTTGAGTGCCGTAGGGATCAAACAGCGCCACATCCTTATTTTGGATGACCAAACCGGCGACCGTCGCGCCCTTACACAAGGCTTGGCGAAACTCGGCTTCGAAAAGGTCAGCGAAGCGGCTGACCCGATTGCCGCGCTCGACATCATGCACGCCGATCCGGTCGATGTACTGATCACCGAACGCTTCATGCCGTTCATCCGGTTCTTACGGACCAGCAGCAAACGGCCCACGCCTTACATCCCGATCATGATGGTCAGCAAACATATCAGCACGGCAGAACGCCAAGATATTATTAATGCCGGCGTTAACCGTGTCATATCGAAACCCACCATTGCTGAAAATTTAGAGCTTCACATCACCAGTGCATTGGAAGAACCACTGCCGTTTGTCGAATCGCCCGCTTATGTCGGCCCCGACCGCCGCCGGGCCGGCAAGATTGATAACGAAACAAAAGAACCACTGAAAGCCGATGAAAACTTCAGTCTTACGCCGGCGGAAATAGCCGTCTTATTGGAACGGGATTAAAGAAGAAATCTAATCTTCGGATTTCGGCGTATCGAGTTCGTTCATCCAACGAATGACACGGTGTCGCAAAAACGGCAAATCCAACATGATCAGCATGACCCCGACAGGAATCATCCAAAACCCTAAAATGGGTAAGAATCCGAAACACCCACCGATAAAGAACAACACCCCAACAATACTGCGGATACCCGGCGGCAAGTTATCATGGGACCAACGCGTCACCTTACGCGCGACAATTTCAATCTCGCGCTTAAATTCGGCTATTCTGGATTTAAATTGACTCATTACCCTATTTTCACTTTGAGTCCGTTGCCGATTTATCGCGCTTTTGGCCCGCTAAAGCGGCTGCCATAAAGTCGTCAAGATCGCCGTCGAGCACGCCTTGGGTATTGCTTGTTTCGACGCCGGTTCGCAGGTCCTTGACCATTTGATAGGGCTGCAAAACATAAGAACGAATTTGATGGCCCCAGCCGATCTCAGTTTTAGCCTCGTGTTCTGCCTGCGATTCGGCTTGGCGTTTTTGCAGCTCCAATTCATACAAACGCGCACGCAGCATCGACCAGGCCGACGCCCGGTTTTTATGTTGTGAGCGTTCGTTTTGGCACTGCACGACGATGCCGGTCGGTTGATGAGTCAGGCGCACGGCACTATCGGTCGTATTGACATGCTGACCACCAGCGCCGGAAGCCCGGTACGTGTCGACACGAACCTCGCTTTCGGCGATATCGATGTCGATATTGTCGTCGATGACCGGATAGATCCAAAGGGAGGCGAAACTCGTATGCCGGCGGGCATTCGCATCGAACGGTGAAATCCGAACCAGCCGGTGAACGCCGCTTTCAGTTTTCAGCCAGCCGTAAGCGTTATGACCGATGATTTTGATGGTTGAAGATTTAATGCCCGCTTCTTCGCCGGGGCTTTCTTCCAGCCACTCGACTTTGCAGTCATGCTTTTCCGCCCAACGGGTATACATCCGCAGCAAAATTTGCGCCCAATCCTGGGCCTCGGTGCCACCGGCGCCAGCATGCACTTCAAGATAGCAGTCGTTCGCATCGGCTTCGCCAGACAGCAGCGTCTCAAGTTCTTGTTTTTGCGAGAACTGATGCAGAGCTTGAACGGTATTTTCCGCCTCTTCGACAACTTGCATGTCGTTTTCGGCCTCACCCAACTCCATCAGTTCTACTTGATCATTCAACTCACGTTCGATTTTATCGATAACGTCGAGACTGTTTTGCAAACGTGTCCGTTCCCGCATCAATGTTTGCGCGGCCTCGGGATCGTTCCATAATTGCGGGTCTTCAGCTTTGACGTTGAGCTCGCCTAACCGCTTAACGGTTTTGTCGTAGTCAAAGATGCCCCCTCAGCAGTGCAATGGACTGCTTTATTTCTTGGACCAGGGCTTCAATTTCTGCACGCATGACGATGTAGACTCATGAATTCTTTGTGTCGACGTTTTAGCCGCCCTAACGGCACCAGACAAGTGGCAGGCCCCTAAATAATCAAACATGACCATAATTTAATCGAAGATCACGCCGCGGCCTTCTTCAGACTGAAACATCCGGCGGCTGGAGTGCCCTGCGCGGGGTACAAATACGACTCGCGTTTGGTGAGGCGAAAAGTACCGGTCGATATGCGCTTTGAACATCAAGCCGCGTTCCAGGCGGTGGCGGCCCTGCAG
>CALINB010000118.1 GCA_938045325.1 uncultured Rhodospirillales bacterium
GTCTGCACGGAAGTCTGGAACGCCTTCGCCGCGACACGGTCGAGCTGTTTCAATTGCATAACCGCATCGGATCGAAAGTCGACGGCCGCTTGCTGACCGTCGAGCATGTGCTTGGGAAAAACGGTGTGGTTGAGGGTATGCAACGGATGCAAGATCAGGGGCTCACGAAATTCATCGGCATCACAGCATTGGGTGAAACGCCGTGCATTCGTGACGTCATCGGCAGCGGGGCATTCAATTCAGCACAGGTTTATTACAACATGCTCAATCCGAGCGCCGGCGAGAACATGCCGCCGGCCTGGAAGAGTGGCCAGGATTTCGAAAACATCATCAAGCTTTGCACGGAGAAAAACGTTGCCGTCATTGTCATTCGTTCGTTTGCCGCCGGCGTGTTGGCGACAGACCAGCGTCATGGGCGCGAAAGCATGATTACAGCCGATACAGAGCTTGATGCGGAGATTCGAAATGCCCAAGCCATTTTTAACGTGCTGGGAGATGAATACGGCACCCGCGGGCAAACGGCCGTGCGTTTCGCCCTCTCGAACCCGGATATCTCCTGCATCGATGTGGGCGTAGCAACGAAGGACCAGCTTCAGCAGACCCTGGATGCGGTCGAGAGTGGTCCTTTACCGATCAAGGCTCTTAATCAGCTTGGTGCGCTCTATAAAACGAATTTTGGGAATAATTAGGCCAAAATCTCAGGCATTTGGCCGGAATTTGGGGATTATTTATTACGAAACCGCGTTTCGCTTGATGCGCCGTTGAATTCGGCGGAAAGAACCGCCATAATTTGGCCCAATTGCTCAAGAACAATAATAAATGCTGCAATTTCAATATTTTGTTGATGTTTTAAAAGGGAGGCAATCTAAATGCACAGACATCTCATATTTGGGGCCGCGACAGCGGCTTTCTTGCTGACGGGGGCTTCGGTGCCTGCTTCGGCAATGGATAAATACGATCCTAAGATTTTGGCCGCGGCCAAAAAAGAAGGCGAGATCGTCGTTTATCATAGCGTGAACCGCAAAGTTTTGAAAAAACTCTGCAAAGCCTATGAAAAGAAATTTGGCATCAAAACCAATTGCACGCGGAAAAGTTCCGGCGGTATCGTGAAAATGATTACAGCCGATACGATGGCCGGCATTAGCAAATGCGACATCGTTTCCGTCGGTGACGCAGGTATGTTCCTAATTTGGAAAGCTAAAAAATCGATTCAGCCATACAAATCGGTTAATGCCGGTAAAATGCGCGCTGATTTGGTTGACCCGGAAGGTTGGCATCACCCTGCGCGCTTGACCTATTACGGTATCAGCTACTCTACGAAAAAAGTAAAGCCGGGTGAAGCGCCGAAGGATTGGGAAGACGTCCTCGATCCGAAGTGGAAAGGCAAAATCGGTGTTGTTAATCCGCGGACGGCTGGACCGGCCCGCTTATGGCTTTCCGGCATGCTGAAAAAGTATGGCTGGGGCTATTTTCAGAAGCTCTCGAAACAAAAACCCCTGATGATCAAAAGCTCTTCCACGGCGGCAAAACTGCTGGTCCGCGGCGAAGTGTCAGTCATCGTGCCGGGCTCCGACCACGGCGTTTCCAAACGTAAGAAAAAGAAACAACCTGTGGAACTTGTTTATCCGAAGAGTGGCTTGATGGGTAAGGACAGCCGCGTTGCGATTTGCGCCGGCGCGCCGAACCTGAATGCCGCAAAACTCTGGATCGATTTTGAAACTTCGCATGAAGGTCAAAGCATTGTAACAAGTGTTGGTGCCTATCCGCCGACCCGTGAAGATGTGAAAGTCGGTTTCAGCAAGTTCCGTCCGGGTGCCAAAGTGTACAAAAAAGAAAATTCCACGTGGATTTCACCGGAACACCTTCGTGATGAAGGTCCGAAGGAACGGAAAAAGTTTGAGAGAATCATGAAAGCGGGTATGGGCAGCTAAGCCTTAACTCTCTTTAAGAATTAGAACCCCACGTCTTCGGGCGTGGGGTTCTTTTTTGACTTTTTTCGGTTTTGCTTGGAAGATAGTCCAAACAGATTGAGGGAGGCAGTCACATGGGGTTTCACCGATTTGAAGATTATGCGGGACCGGCCATGGCGCCGTTGATATCGACGTCGCGCAATCACATGATCGAAAGCAAATATCTTTATTACAACTGGAACAACAAGCCACTCGGCACGGGTTCCGAACCGCATTACCACCCCAATGAGCTAATCGTATTCGTGATGTCCGGCAAGCTGAACGCATTGATCGGTAAGGAAAGACGGGTTTTGACACCGGGCTGGCTCGGCATCGTGCCGCCGAATGCGCGTCATTCGTTCAAGGCTTGTGAAGACGACGATGTGATTTATCTGTATCACAAAGATAATTCATGGGGGCTTGTCGGCGTTCGCGAAGACGAAGCACCGCCCGAGGAATCGCTGACCGCCGAAGTCGCACGAAAGATGAAAGCCGACGGTGCAGAACGTTTTTATGAAAAAAATCCGGAAAAATCGAAAGTTATTATCGAGGGGTTGCGGCCGAGTTTTTATAAAATTTTAGACTCGTTGAATGATCCCATCGGATTTGCGAACCGGCGGCAGTGGTATGCCGGCGAACGCATCGAATTCGGTTTTTTTGAATTGCCGTGGCCATACGAAGAGGCCCGCGATAAAAGCGAAACCGATCAATTTATG
>CALINB010000119.1 GCA_938045325.1 uncultured Rhodospirillales bacterium
TTTCCTGTTAAACTGCAGGCAATCGTTTATTTGGCAATATGATAGACCGGCTTTTTCTCCAGGCTCCATTTGTCCGCTTCGTCGTCGTACTGGGATACCGTGAAGCAATGCCAGTTTTCATCGTCCACTTTCATGTGGTCGCCCCGGTAGTAGTAGCCCGGCCAGCGGGTTTCTTTCCGGAACAGCGTGTGATGCATAACGCTTTCAGACGCTTGTAGACGATGGCGGAATTCCCAAGCCCGTTGCAACTGATGGAGACTATCGGCGCCGATGTGATGGGAGTCTTCTTTTAACATATCCATCAATTCGAGGCCGCGCATTAACAGAGGCTCATTCGTCATGTAGTTAACGCCAATGCCGCCGCAGTATTCGTCCATGAGTTTTTCAAGACGCTGCAACGCATGGAGCGGTAAGATGTAGCTCGGTGAGACCGTGCCGGCAACGATTTCGTTGCGGCCGACTTCATAGTTTTCGAGCGGTTGGAAGATTTCCTCTTCGAGTTTGCTGACTTCCGCATCATCAATTTGAGGCTCTTCGCCCAAATCGCTGATGTAATTGTTTGCGGCTTTTCCGGCGATCCGGCCTTCGGTGAACGATCCCGACGAGAATTTATGCGGGCACCCGCCGGCAGCATCACCGGCAGCAAACACACCTTCGACGGTCATCATCCGGTTGTAGCCCCACTTGTATTCCGGCGGCGCGTAATCTTCCGGACCGCTGACCCACGCGCCTGATGTTGTGGCATGCGAGCCCATGACATAGGGCTCTGAGGTCGTCAGCTCGGGGTTGATTTCTTTCGGATCGATGTTTTGCGATGCCCAGACAACCGCTTGACCGATGGTCATGCCGAGGAAGTTCTCCCATCCGACAGTTTCCTTGTGCGGATCTTGGAAAGCTTCTTTCGTGACCATGCGGATCGGGCCGCCGCCGTTGGCGACTTCGCGAAGCAGGGCGTGGTTACGCAAGCACGTTGGCACCGGATGACGGTCAATATAGTCACCGACCAAAGCCTTGGTGTCATCGTACCATTTGGATTCATATTCTTCGCCGTAGGCGTTTTGCGTGTAAGTTTTGAGATGCAAAAAGTACGCACCGACCGGACCGTAACCGTCTTTAAAACGGGTCAACACGATGCGGTTTTCCATCTGCGTCATCTTCGCACCGACGTTGATCGCCAAGCCATAGGCCGAAGCACTACTCCACGGCGCATACCAAGTCCGGCCCATGCCTTCACCAACGGACCGCGGTTTGAAGATGTGTGATGCGCCACCGGCAGCAACGATGACGGCCTTGGCTTTGAATACATAAAAATCGCCTGTGCGGACGTTAAAGCCCACGGCACCGGCAATCCGGTTTCTGTTTTTCTTATCACGCAGCAGGTGGGTGACCATAATCCGGTTGTAGACTTCAGAAGCAGCCTTGCGGGCGGCTTCCGCGACGATCGGCTTATAGCTTTCGCCGTGGATCATGATTTGCCATTTACCTTCGCGCTGATAGCGACCGGTTTCAGGGTCGCGCATCATGGGGAGACCCCATTCTTCGAATTTGTGCACGGTTGAATCGACGTGACGGCCGATGTCATAGGCAATGTCTTCGCGAACCAGACCCATCAAGTCGTTACTGGTGTAATCAACGAAGTCTTGCGGTTCGTTCTCGCCCCAACGCATGCCCATGTAACAGTTGATGGCGTACAGGCCTTGGGCGACGGCGCCACTGCGCTCGATGTTTGCTTTTTCAACAATGACTACTTTTTTGTCGCGGCCCCAGTAACGGGATTCGTAAGCGGCACCGCAGCCGCCAAAACCACCCCCGACAACGAGGATGTCCGACTCAACGACAATCTTTTTTCTCCCTCCGAACAGGCCCATTAGCTGACTCCTTGCTTCATTTTATCCGGGGAGATTGTGGGTAAGCCCCCGTCGATTTTGAGATATTCCGGCTCGTGCGCCAGTTCTTCGCCCTTAAAGTCATCCGCCGACGGGGCGTCGTATTCGGACGAGCACTTGATTGTTCCCCATTCGGTGGTCCGGATCGGTGAGACGAAATCTTTTTCGCGGCCATCCCGGAATTTGATTTTCCAGGAAATCGTGCCTTTTTCCGGTTCCCGGCGGACCCGGACGCTGTGGCCCAAAGGTGCAAAATCCGCATAACCACGATCATCAATGGCGTTTTGCGGGCAAGCTTTCACGCAAGAGTAACATTCCCAGCAAAAATTGGGCTCGATATTGTAGGCACGTCGATACGTGGTATCGATATGCATAATGTCGGACGGACAGATATCAACGCAATGTCCGCAGCCGTCGCAACGTGTCATGTAAACAAATGTAGGCATGATATTTAATTATCTCCTATATCGAAGACCGATAATGGGCCGATTAATAGTTGTTGGGTTGCCGACGGGGGTCACCCAAAGTTTTGGGTTTATCGTCGGGTACGGGCAGGTTGCTGCGCGTGCCGTTCGCCTCGGAAACACGCTTTTCGAAAGCTGCCGCAGGCTTGAAGAACATGTGGGAAAACTTGGACCACGGAATCGAGACGAACAGGAATGTCGTGGTCAGCAGGTACAGCCCCAGCATGATGTCTTTGCAGGAATAGCCCTTCGATTGGGTATAGGCCCAAATCAAGCCCAGCGTGACGCTCAAGGTCAGCGAAACAATGAAGATATCGGCCTGAACGAAGCGGAAAGGCGAGTGGCCTTCGGCAAAAACGTCGACCCGTATGAAGAACCAGAACCAATAACCGCCGAGGCAGACCATCAAAGCGCCGATCGTCCAAAGTTGCGGCAGGATGGCCGGTGCGGGCGTGCTCGGTGTCGGGTATTGGAAGACCATGATGCAGGTCGTAATGACGTAAATCAGAAAACCGTACATGGTTAGAAGGTGGGCAAGCCGGCGTTTTTGGTTGCAGAATTCGGCTGACGTCGCAACGTCAATGACAGCCGTCTTAACCGCGATGGAGATCATCTCACCGCCGCCGACGTCCTGTTTCGCCTTTTTTTTGGAATTCCGCCAATTTTGGAAGAAATATTTGGCGCTTTTCTTATGAATGATGTCGAACAGCGTACCGCCTGCGACAAGGAGGATCATGATGACGATGTACGTCTGCATGACGGCAGGCGAGAAGGACGCCGATAGCTCAGCGAAGGGACTGCTGGTTAACATTAAATTACCCCACTATCGTAAGTAAGAATGGACCCCGGATGGACTGGATGATTGTTTTGACTGGACACTTTCTATACCAAAATCTTATATAAGCAAAACATAATTTTACGGGCATTTCCTAGCAAAACGTTGTTTATAAGACCACGCAAACACTTTACCGGAGATCGCCACCGGGATATGTCTGCTCGACGACAGACGGGTTAAATATTTGAATTTAATCTTCTGCACGTTTGAGGGATGACAACCAATAGGGGAATTCTTCCGGCAATAAAATTAAGAACTTTTATTTTTCAACACCTTAACGACAATCTTTGAGAGGAAGTTTCAATGTCTAAGTTGGTCGCGCCCCACGGCGGCGGAGAATTAAAACCACTGCTGGTTGCTGAATCGGCGCGTAAAGGCGAACTCGAACGCGCGAAATCGCTTAAACAGGTCCCGATGACGAGCCGCGAGGCCTCCGATGTGCTGATGCTTG
>CALINB010000120.1 GCA_938045325.1 uncultured Rhodospirillales bacterium
AAATTGTTGACGCAAAACGTAAAGAACAAAATCGCGTGTTTAACCGTCTCGAAAAAGTGTAACCCGAGGGCGATGAAACTGGGCGATAACAAAGAGACCGGGATGCACATCACCGGAAAAATCGAAACCATGAAAGAAGACGTGAGGAGAGATTACAAAACGTGCGCTCTGGTCGGAAACGGACCGGGTTTACGCGCGGATGGCGTCGCCGCCGCCATCGATCGACACGAAGCCGTCTTTCGTTTCAACGCCTACAACTTAGGACAACGGGAAGGTAAAATGCAAGACAACAACACGCATTTCGCAGGGACAAAACAAACGTTTCGCATGTTCAACAAAAAGCGATCGATAATTCCGGAAATTTGGGGCTTAAAACCAGCGCCAGAGGGCGAAACGTGGTTGTTTTGGCACTACGGCAGCGCCATGTATTACAAAGCTGCCAACGCCGCCAACCCGGAAAACGTTTATTTTTTGTCGGTTCCGGCAATCAATCACGAGATTGATTCGTACTTTGCCATTCGCAAAGACGTCGTCGAATTAGGTTTAGGAAAGAATTACGCGTGTCCAACGAACTTGCCGACTGGGCTACACGCGATCATGTTAGCGACGATGATGTGCGACGTCGTCAACTTGTTTGGGTTTTCTTACGACATGAAAATGTTGGAATCGAGGAAAGACACGACATCGCCGAGGGTAAGCGCATCGCACGCATGGGGAGTAGATACGGCCATGTTGCGTTTGTTGCACTTGTCCGATACCATCAATCTATGCACCGTGTGATGAAATTAGATGTTATTGTTTTTATCATATACTTTTATTATTAAACATTACGGGTAGTTGGTTTGATGCTATGATATTGATTGACTGATTTGAAAAAATGTACGCTTCGCGCGAGCTTAAAACACTTTCCTCTCAACAACACTCGCATATCTCCAACTTTATCGCAGCTTTCCAACACTCCTTCGAGCAATACCACGCTTTTTTACACCGATTACACTTTACTCTCGCGTCTTTCTTCGCGCACCGATTGCATCGATGCTTCAAGCCTCTCCCCGGTTGGTTCACCCCGAACAACCTCTGCGATACCGTTTGCAGCAATTTGATGCAACACAACACCGAGAGCGCCCCGAGGACGAGCTTTTTCGGTTCCGTCTCTTTCAGTTGCTGGATCATCAGTTTCCGTCTCTCCGCGTAGTACGACGACGACGATCGACTCGTCGTCTGTTGTTTTTGCGCTCTTCTCTGTTCTTCGTTTTCTCCTCCTCCTCCTCCTCGGGAAGTAAAGTCTGATGAGTCATCATCGTCTTCGTCGTCGACGACGAGCGTGGTCTCGTCGTCCTCGTCGTCTACAGGTATCGCGAAATCGTCGTCGCTCTCGTCGTTCCCGCCAGTTCCCACAAAATCTGCCATTTTTTGTCTTTCCCTACTTCTTCTTCTTCTTCTTCCTCTTCTTCTTCTTTTCTGTGTGAAAACGCGCGAGCGAAAGTTTTTGAAGAAAATGTTGCCGTGGGAGTTGGGAGATGCTCTCGATGGTTGCAAAAGTATAGATTTATTAAATACTACCGTGTAGGTATTAAGTAAAATCGTTCTTATTAAAACATGAACCGGTTTGGTAAAGATGTCAATACATATCCGCGCGTGCGTTGTTATCGCGCGCGCGCGCCCTGATAGTTATTAAAAAAGTACAAGTCGCACATGTTACTCGCGCGCGCGGTCTTTCGAGTCGGTCGCGCGCTTATTATCGTTAAAGTTTATTATTTTACTGAACAACCACGACATCGTCCGCGTTCGTCCCATCGCTCGTCGCCACTTCTTCCCACTGAACGCCGTCGTCGGATTTCCAGAGCGTGATTCGATGCTTTCCACCTTGGGAAGTGCCTCCGAAACCTTCGCCGTCGACGCCGTTGTTAAAAACGTTTCCGAGACCGGTACTCACGGCACATTTAACGTCGACGGGATTGGTAAACTTCGATCCGATCCAGACCGCATCCTCACTCGGGCTTGGATCACTTGGTCTCCATGAAACAGCCTCTTCCCCGACGTTTTCCTGGTTATAACGACAACCTTTCGAAGTGGCAGAGTTATCGCAGTTCACGATTGAACGCTCGGCGGGCGTAAGCGGAGGAAGCTTACCCGTCGCGGCGTTGGAGCACGGTCTGCTCGACACCTCACCAGAACAGATGAGTTCAGAGTCTGCTTCTGAGATGAGCTGCGTACACGCGGCGTCGGAATACAGACCGAAATTCTTCACCTTAGGTCTCCAACCGAGAGGATCGGCGTTGGAGACTTTCCAGTATTTCGAGCCAGTAGCCGCAACCGCCACATTGTCCGCGGGTGGCGAGCAGCAAGAGACGACGACGGTACCGGAACCGCCGTTGCCGCCGTTGCCGCCGTGGTGAGAGGTGGTGGAACCGCCGCCGCCGCCGCCGCCCAAGCCGTTGGTGCCGTCTGTGCCGCTGTCTTTGAGACCCGGCATGCCGTTCTTGCCGCCGCCGCCGGAGCCGCCTGCGCCGCCGGAGGAGCACGCGGGGTTGTGAGAGCCGCCGCCGCCGCCGCCGCCGTAAAGGACCGCGGCGCCGGTAATATCGCTCGAAAAACCATCACCGCCGTTACCGCAGTGCGAGGAAGTGCCGGATTCACCGACAGAACCGGCACCACCGCCGCCACCGGCGTTCCAAGTGCCCGAAGTTCCCGAACCGCCGGCGTAACCGTGGCCGTATTGACCGCTCAAGCCGCTTTGGGAGGTTTGCAACGCGTCGCCGCCGACGTGGCCGTACTTGCCGCCACCGCCAGAGCCGCCGTCGTAACCACCTTCGTGCCAGGACGAACCACCGCCACCACCGCCCAAAGCGATGAGGTTGTCGAACTGGGAAACTTCACCGGCTTTACCGGGATCGTCGTCGGTGTTACCGAACGTGTTTTTCCCAGAGCTGGTGATGCCGCTGCCGCCGGCTCCGCCCGCGCCGACTTTAATCGTGTAGGTTTGACCTGCAACAACCGGGTACGATTCGACGTAAACAACGCCGCCACCGCCACCGCCAGCGCCGGATCGGCCACCGCCGCCGCCACCGCCGCCGACGACCAAGACTTTCGCCATACCCGTTTGCGGGGCGGTGTACGCGTACGTACCCGTCGTTTCAAACTTCGAGAGTTCCGGCGCCGTGGACGTCGCCGGACACCCCGGCGGGCCGTCGGCGGCGCACGTCGTCTCGCACGTCCCCCAGTTAAAGGACAAAGTCGTTCCGTCGAAGACGCGATTATAAAACACATCCCCGCTTCCCGGATCTTCGTACTTTGAGGTGCA
>CALINB010000121.1 GCA_938045325.1 uncultured Rhodospirillales bacterium
GCACTCACGGTACCGGTCGCCATGGGATACGTGGTCGAAGCGGTCGGTATCGAAAAAGGCTTTTACTACACCGGCGCGTTTTTGATTTTCCTGCTGTTGATCATCGGTGTGGTCGCGCGGCGCACGAAACTGTTCGGGCCATTTCGGCTCACACCAAAAACTTAGGTTAGCTCGCTCAAAAAATCGCGTACGCCTTCGATGGTGTCTTTGAGTCCCAAACGCTGCACTTCGACACCGCTCGGAAACGCGCCCAGCATGCGCGAGGGTAACGCGCTGTCCATCATCACGAACACGCCGCCGTCATCGGCTCGGCGCACCAAACGGCCGTAAGCTTGTTTCAGTTTTAAACGCGTAATCAGTTCGTCATAGGCGCGCCCGCCGAAATGTCCGCGCCGGGTTTTATGCAAAATATCCGGGCGCGGCCAGGGCACACGGTCGAACACGATCAAACGAAGCGACCGTCCCGGCACATCGACACCATCACGCACAGCATCGGTGCCGAGCAAACAGGTGTTATCTTCGGCGCGAAAAATATCGATGAGGGTGCCCGTATCCAACGCATCCACATGTTGTGACAATAACGGTAACCCTGCTTCTTCCAACGGCTCAGCGATGCGATCGTAGACGCCACGCAGCCGGTTGATGGCCGTGAACAAACCCAACGCTCCGCCGCCCGCGGCCATAAACAATTCGCGATAAGCAGCCGCTACTTGATCGGTGTTGTTCTTATTCACATCCGAAACGACAAAGACGCGCGTACGTGCTGGATAATCGAACGGTGAGGGCATGAATTCCAACACCGGCGGGTTCGGCAGGTGCTTTGCGCCGGTCCGCATCTCGGCGGCCGCCCAATCGATTTCCGCGTCACCGGTCATGTCCTTGAGGCTCGCCGATGTCACCAGCAAGCCATGCGCCGGTTTGACGACAACCTCGGCAAACGGTTTCATCGGATCAACCCAATGTCGGTGCATGCCGACATCGAAATCGCGGCCCGAAATGCGCTCTACGCTGAACCAGTCGATGAAATCGTCCGGGGTTTCTTCGCCCAGGGTTTGCAACATGTCGCGCCAGCTGGCGAGGGTCACAGCACCCCGGCGCAACAGCCCGCGCGCGACCGCTTCGATGCGCTGACGCGATGATGTATCCAAACTATCGGCTTCGTCGTCCAACAGTTCGGTCAACGTTCGGCTGAGATTGATTAACGGTAGGCTCAGGCGCGATATCGCCGCGGCAAACTCGGAGGCCGCTTCAAGCACGCCATCGATCAGCGGCTCACTCGGTGCTTCCAAGCTGTAATTCGCATTGGCGTCCGGATCGCGGGCATAGACTTGTTGGCGCACAAGCGCAAAAAAAGTTTCCGCCGCCCCGTTCGGCGCACCTTCTTTAATGCGATTATGCCAGCCGGTCGTCGGCAGCACTCGCGCGGCCCGCAACGCTGCGTCCAATTCCTTCTGAGCGGATTCATTCCCGCCGATGAGGTCTTCGATACGCAAGCGCAAGCCGCGCATTCGCGACTTCGAGCGCGCGCCGTCATCGGCGCCCAGCAGCCAGCGGCGTAGTTCCGTCGTCTCGAGGCCGGTCAGGTGCGCTGCGAACGCGCTATCGGCGGCATCGAACAAATGATGCGCCTCGTCGAACACGTAACGGGTCGGCACGGCACGCTCGATGGAGTCTTTTGTGATGGGTTCCGCGAGCACGGCTTCTTGCGCTGCGTTAATCATCACCAGTGCGTGGTTAGCGACGACGATCTCGGCCCCCTTGGCGCGGCGCACGGATTTTTCGATGAAACATTTCCGGTAATGCGAGCACGCAGCGTAAATACATTCGCCGCGGGTATCGGTGAGATCGACGGTGAGATTGCGGCCCAACAGATCCGTCAGCCAGGCGGGAAAATCGCCGCCGATCATATCGCCGTCGCGGCTTGCCTGCGCCCAACGCGCCATCAGCCCCAAGGCGACGGCGTTGATGTCGGTCAACGCACCGAGGCGCGCAATCGCTTCTTCGAAATTGAGCAGGCAAAAATAATTCTCGCGGCCCTTTCGGATCACCACCTTGCGGATTTTATCAACCGGGTCCGGATACAGCCGGTCCAATTCCTGATCAAGTTGGCGTTGCAGGTTGCGGGTATAGGTGCTGAGCCAAACGGTGCCGTTGTTTTTCTGCGCCCATACGGAAGCAGGCGCGATATAGCCCAAGGTTTTACCGATCCCGGTGCCGGCTTCGGCAACGATAAACGCGGGCTCGCCAACCTGCTCGGCAGGCGCAAACGCTTCGGCCGCCAGTTCCGCGTAAGCTTTTTGTTCTTCGCGTTCTTCGGCGGCCGCACCCAGCAATTGCACCAGCCGCGCGCGCGCTTCGACAGGCTCTACCGGCAATGAACCCAACGGTCCGCCCATGGTGCGGTCCTGCCATTCCTTGAGCCCGGTCCACACTTTCAAGCCTTCAGTGAGCTTGCGTTCGCTTGCGTTGACGTTCTGATCCGTGAGTGCGTCGAGGACGGCCTCTCCCCACAGCCAGCCGCCGCGCGCCATCGCGCCCGCGATAAAAACCGTGCTGCGATGAGGCGGGCGCTCTGGATCGGCAAGCTCGACCAACAGCGCGGTCGCCGAGGCGATCAGGCATTCGGCTTCCGAGTCCTTGTTTTGTGGTATGGGCAATCCCAAAGCTTCCGCCAATCCTCGCGGCGTCGGCAGGCAAAACTCAGCCGGGCGCACGAAGGCGAACAGTTCCAGCAAATCGAAAGCGGGAAACGCTTTCGACTTCAAGCGCTTGGCCGTCGCCTTGGCATGGCACACCAAAGGCGGCGTCTGACGCGCCCGCGCAGCGGCATCGGCGAGCGTGACGTCCTCGATCTCACCATCCGCGCTCAGCCAAGATGCACGGCGCACCCCGGCAATCAACGCGGGTGCGGCGGGAATACGGATGTTGGGGGAAACGAAATTAGAAGGCATACGGGAGTTTAGCAGGATATATCAACTCTGCATCGAATCCCTTTGTTTCATCGCGTTATAGGCGCCGTAGCTAGCGACGAAGAACGGCACCGCGTAGGTCAGAACAACTTTCCAGACATTCATCGCACCACCCGCGAGAATGACATCACCCTGATTAATGCCGTTAAGGATCGTGCCGACGATGAGCGCGACGATCACTGAGTTTTTAAGAATTCTCCCTGAAAACACCCGGGCCATGGCCAATTGCGACGCTGTCATGTTTTATGGCTCCTTTTGATTATTCCCGAATGGACCCCGCCGCCTTCCCGGCGGCCTGATAAATGGCGAACGCTTCCATAAGTGTCTCGAAAACGTCGCGGCCGAGCAGCGCTTGAAAGTCCCGATAGGCAACACCAAACGCGCTGAATTCATCCAACGTTTCGCCGTCACCCGGATTGAGTTGGAATATCTCGGACCACTCGAGAATATCGTCGCTTTCTTCGTAAAGCTGACAGGAAAAAATCGCCGCACCCAACAGCTCGACGGTGCCAGGCTTTTCCGATAGCGGCACCCGGCACGGCATGGCCACCCGTTTTTCGCCACGCGTGATCATGATTTCCACGAATTCGTTCTTCGGTTCCGGCAATGCATTTAAAGACAATGCGAGTCCCAAGGCTTCAATCGCTTTTTCGCGTTCGGCCTTGAAATCCAGCATGCGGCTTACCGGTCGTACGCCAAATTCGGCGCAAGCCAGCGTTCGGCTTCCTCTAGCGGCATGCCTTTGCGTTTCGCGTAATCGATCACCTGATCGCGGGTGATTTTGCCGACACCGAAATACTGCGAGTCCGGATGAGAAAAATAAAAGCCTGACACAGATGCCGCCGGCAACATCGCCATCGACTCGGTGAGCGTGATATCCGCGCGGTCACTGGCTTCCAACATGCGGAACAACTCGTGTTTTTCCGTGTGATCGGGACAGGCGGGATAGCCCGGAGCCGGACGAATCCCCTGATAGGTTTCCTTGATCAGCTCTTCGTTGGAAAAAGCTTCATCCACCGCATACCCCCAGAACTCTTTTCGGACTCTTTCATGCATGCGTTCGGCGAAGGCCTCCGCCAATCGGTCCGCTAAAGCTTTTAAGAGGATATCGTTGTAATCGTCATGAGCTTTTTTGAATTCTTCAAGCTTTGCGTCGATGTTAAGCCCGGCAGTGACGGCAAACCCGCCGATATAATCGGTAATGCCTGAGTCTTTCGGCGCGATAAAATCGGCGAGGCACATATTCGCGCGGCCGGCGCGTTTTTCCATTTGCTGGCGCAGAAACTGAAAACGCGTAAGAACTTTTTTCCGAGTCTCGTCCGTATAGACTTCGACATCGTCGTCATTGATGGAATTCGCCGGGAAAAAACCAATGACGGCTTTCGCGCCGAGCCATTGCTCGCCGACGATTTGCTGCAGCATAGCCTGCGCATCGTTATAGAGGTTGGTTGCCACTTCGCCGACCGTTCCATCTTCCAAGATATTCGGGTAATTGCCTTTCAATTCCCAAGTACGGAAAAACGGTGTCCAGTCGATGCGTGTCGTCAATTCGGCGAGGTCGTAATCCTCGAACGTTTTCAAGCCTAAAAACGACGGCTTCGGCGGCGTATAACCGCTCCAATCGATGTCAAATTTTTCCGCCCGCGCATCCGCAATCGTGAGATGCCCGCGGCCTTCGTTTCGGCCTTCATGCTTGTCGCGAATTTCGGTGTAATCGTCGTTCACGGCGGAAAGGAATTTTTCCCGCCCGGTATCGCTCATCAAATTCGTGACGACCCCAACGGCGCGCGAGGCATCGGTAACATATACGGTCGGACCTTTGTACTGCGGCGCAATCTTAACCGCCGTATGCACCTTGGACGTGGTCGCGCCGCCGATGAGTAGCGGAATATCGAACCCGTCGCGGGTCATGTCGTTGGCGTTCGCGGCCATTTCCTCGAGCGACGGCGTGATCAAGCCCGAAAGTCCGATGATGTTGACGTTTTGCTTCTTCGCCTCTTCCGCAATTTTCGCATACGGTACCATGACACCGAGATCGATGACGTCAAAGTTATTGCATTGGAATACCACGCCGACGATGTTCTTGCCGATATCGTGCACGTCGCCCTTAACGGTGGCGAGCAGGATTTTTCCTTTTGCGCGGGTATCGCCGCTCTTTTCCTTTTCCGCATCCATGAACGGCAGCAAGTAGGCAACCGCCTGCTTCATAACCCGTGCGCTTTTGACCACTTGCGGCAAAAACATTTGCCCGGAGCCGAATAAATCGCCGACCACGTTCATGCCGTCCATCAACGGTCCTTCGATGACTTCAATCGGTTTATCGGCCGCCTGGCGGGCCTCTTCGACGTCTTCTTCGATGAAATCAGAAATGCCATTGACCAACGAATGGGTTAGCCGCTCGCCAACCGTGCCCTTGCGCCAGCTCATGTCTTTTTTGCTCTTGCGCTTTTCGCCCTTCACGTTGTCGGCAATGTCGAGCAAGCGCTCAGTCGCATCCGCCGAGCGGTTGAGAATCACGTCTTCGACGCGGTTGCGCAGCTCTTCGGCGATATCGGCATACACCGTCAACATGCCCGCGTTGACGATGGCCATGTCCATGCCCGCCTTGATGGCATGATACAAAAACACAGCATGCATGGCTTCACGCACCGGGTTGTTTCCGCGAAACGAGAACGAAACATTACTGAGGCCGCCGCTGATGCGTATACCGGGCAGGGTTTCTTTTAAGGCTTTGGTTGCCTCGATAAAGTCTTTCGAGAAGTTGCGGTGCTCGTCTATCCCAGTCGCGACGGGAAAGATATTCGGGTCCATGATAATGTCTTCGGGCGGGAAGCCCACCTTCTCGGTGAGAACCTTGTAAGACCGCGTCAAAATTTCGATCATGCGTTCCTTGTTTTCCGCCTGCCCCTCTTCGTCGAACGCCATCACCACCACGGCGGCACCATAACGCATAATTTCGCGGGCCTGCGCGATCATTGGCTCTTCGCCTTCCTTGAGGCTAATCGAGTTGACGACGCCTTTGCCTTGAACGCACTTAAGGCCTTTCTCGATCACCGAGAACTTGGAAGAATCGATCATGATCGGCACGCGCGACACATCCGGTTCGGCGGCGACGAGCTTCAAGAACTTGTCCATCGCCGCTTCGGCATCGAGCATCGCCTCATCCATATTCACGTCGATGATTTGCGCGCCGTTCTCAACCTGTTGGCGAGCGATATCCAACGCGGTGTCGAAATCGCCGTCGAGAATGAGTTTTTTAAACCGCGGCGAGCCGGCAACGTTGGTGCGTTCGCCGACGTTCACGAACCCGGTGACGTCGTTAAAGACGAGCGGCTCCAAACCGCTGAGACGGCAGGTTTTTTCGGCATCGATCATGGCACGCGGTTTTACCCCTACGACTGCCTCGCTGATCGCCTGGATGTGTTCGGGCGTGGTACCGCAGCAACCGCCGACAATATTCACGAGGCCGCTTTCGGCAAACTCGCGCAGTTGTTCGGCCATGTATTCGGGCGTGTCGTCATAGCCACCGAACTCGTTGGGCAGGCCCGCGTTGGGATGCACACTGACATTGACCCCGGTGACTCGAGCGACACTTTGCACGTGCGGACGCAGCGCTTCTGCACCCAGTGCACAATTAAAGCCGATGCTGATCGGTTTCATATGCGCGACCGAATACCAAAACGCTTCCGGGGTTTGACCGGTCAACGTGCGGCCCGAGGCGTCCGTAATCGTGCCGGAAATCATCACCGGTAATGTGATGCCTGTATCGTCGAAGAATTTTTGCACGGCATAGATCGCCGCCTTGGCGTTTAACGTATCGAACACGGTTTCGATGAGGATGATGTCGGCACCACCGTCAACAAGCCCGCGCGTTGCTTCCGTGTACGACTCGGCTAATTCATCAAATGAGATATTGCGAAAACCGGGATCGTTTACATCCGGCGAAATCGACGCAGTGCGGTTGGTCGGTCCCAGGACGCCGGCGACGAACCGCGGCTTATCGGGTGTTTTCGCACTCCATTCGTTGGCAGCGGATTTGGCAAGCTTGGCGCCTTCACAGTTAAGTTCATAAACAAGCTCTTCCATACCGTAGTCGGCTTCGGCAATGGATGTTGAATTAAACGTATTGGTCTCGAGAATATCGGCGCCGGCGGCAAGAAAACTTTTGTGAATACCGCGGATGATGTCTGGTTGTGTCAGCGTCAGAAGATCATTGTTCCCCTTGAGATCGCTCGGCCAATCCTTAAACCGTTCGCCCCGGTAGGCCGCTTCGTCCAGATTGTGGGTCTGGATCATGGTTCCCATGGCGCCGTCAAGTACGAGAATACGCTGTTTGAGAAGCTGTTCCAGCTCGGCTGTCTTATCGTCGACTTTTTTTAGCATTGGTTCCCTAGGTTTCTTGTTTATGTCCGGTGAGGGCGCACGCCCAATAAATGGCAAATGGCAAACGTTAAATCGGCCCGGTTGAGGGTGTAAAAATGGAATTGATTGATGCCGTGCGCACACAACACCCGGCATTGTTCAGCGGCGACACTGGCGGCAATGAGTTTGCGCGTTTCGGGTTCGTCATCAAGGCCATCAAACAGATCAGCCAGCCATTTCGGCACGCTTGCGCCGGCCATAGCACTAAACTTTTTCACCGTATTGAAGTTTGTCACCGGCAAAATGCCCGGCACGATCGGCACGTCAATGCCCCGGGCACGGGCTTGGTCCTCAAACCGCAAGAAAACATCGACGTCGAAAAAGTATTGCGAGATGGCGCGGGTCGCACCGGCATCGATTTTCATCTTAAGGCAATCGATATCTTGTTCCACGCTGCGCGATTCGGGATGGGTTTCGGGAAAGCACGCGACGCTGATCTCGAAATCACCGATCTTTTTGAGGCCCTCGACGAGATCACTGGCATGCAGATACCCGTCCGGGTGGGGCCTCCAGGTCGGCCCTTGATCGGGTGGATCACCCCGCAAAGCCACGATATGGCGAACACCTTCCTGCCAATACGCACTGGCGATCTCTTCGATCTCACCACGTGAGTGCCCGACACAGGTTAAGTGTGCCGCCGGTGTCAAATCCGTTTCTTTTAGGATGCGCGAAACGGTTGCATGGGTGCGTTCGCGAGTCGAGCCGCCCGCACCGTACGTGACCGATACGAACGATGGCTCGATCGGTGCCAGCCGCTGGATGCTGCTCCATAGTGTTGCTTCGGCTTTATCCGTTTTCGGCGGAAAAAATTCGAACGAAACCGTAACATCAGCCGGCAAGGGCGATGCAATGGGCAAACGCTCGAGGCCTTCTAATACCTTTAAGCTGCCATCCATTTCAGAGGATCCTTTTGAGCTTTTATTTTTCTTGTTTTTAAGCATCGAGTAACCGTTTGTTGTCATCGGCTGAAGATTGAGTATCCGCCGGAATCTCTTTGGGCAGATTGCCGCACCAAATTGAAACCGTTAGCGAGGCACCGGGCAAATGCCTGGTTTCTTGTAATTTTAAACCTGTAGCCTCGAACCAAATAGCGACTTCCGATTCACTAAACCCGAGGCGGCGATGAGAATATTCGGTACGGAACTCCTCACGATCATGTGGCGCGAAATCCACCAGCAGCAAGATACCGCCCGGGCGCAACACGCGAACAGCTTCGGCCAAGGCCCGGCCGGGTTCATCCATAAAGTGTAAGACTTGATGAATTGTCACCGCATCAAATGAATGGGGCGGATAGGGCAATTGATACAAATCGCCGTGACGAACCGAGCAATGCTGAACACCGGCGTTTTCGAGGTTTGCCCTGGCAACCGCCAACATATCGCGCGATAAGTCGATGCCGTGTCCACTCTCAATACGATCGGCAAAGAGTTCCAGCATCCGGCCGGTTCCCGTGCCGATGTCGAGCAAATTATTCACACCATCTGGCGGAAATAACGCACACAAAGCCGCTTCAACGTCTTGGTCATCTACATGCATTGAACGGATTCGATCCCAGTCAGCGGCATTGCGGCGGAAATAATCGGCGGCGGATTTCGCGCGTTCGGATTTCACTGCCGCCAGCCGCGTCGTATCCATTTCAATGTCGGGATCACCCTCATCAATCAGACCGAGAAGTTGTCCGGCGACATCGGCGCCAAGACCTTCGCGGGCAATCCGGTGGAAAACCCAGCTTCCTTCGCGGAACCGTTCCAGCAGGCCTGCTTCACTAAGCAGTTTCAAGTGGCGGGAAATACGCGGCTGGCTCTGACCCAAAATTTGAACCAGTTCACTGACGCTCAGCTCACCATGGGCACAAAGCCATAAGATTCGAAGCCGCGTCGGCTCGGCAATTGCCCGTAAGGCCGGTAACAGCGCCTGCACCATTAAAATGTCCCGTAAAAGCCCGCAAAATCAATAAATTCAATATATAAACATGTCTTTATATATAACTCATCGGCTTGTCGAGACTAAATTTTATGACGGATTTATGTGCGTTACATATCGTTGCAATTTTGCAACGGACCCCGCATTTCCGACTTGGGATTCGTTCCGCGCCTTTGTGTTTAATGGTGGCTGTGATACTCAAAATACAGCGGAACCTCGCGGTTAAACGGATGTGCCGATCGGTAATCCATATAGGGGATCACATGAATGATCCCTTATTTGGTATCTCTGCCTCTTTTTAGCCGCAATAATTTGTATTAGTTATTAATCGGTCGTTCTTTTCGGTAAGGCCATGAGAACGAATCCTATGTCGAGAACCGTCATGCAAACGTTGAACGGAGACACCCTACTATTGTCACCATCAAGGATCTTTCACTGGTCCCGGTTGGCGGTTCTGTTATTGGCCGTGGTTCTGATTTCGGGTTGCGCGAATACACCCGATCCGAAAGACACGGCGGCGGTTGCCGAGTATGAAAAGCTGAATGATCCGGCCGAACCGACCAACCGCGCTATCTTCCAATTCAATAAGGTACTCGATACCGCCATCTTTAAGCCGGTGTCGAAAACCTATAAGGACTATACGCCGGACGTCCTGCAGAAAGGCGTTCATAACGTTCTCAACAATTTGCGCACACCGATCATCTTTGCCAACGATTTGCTGCAGGGTAAACTCGAGCGTGCCTGGGACACCCTGGCACGGTTCGTTATCAATTCAACGATCGGTTTTGCCGGTCTTGGTGATCCTGCAACCGATTTCGGATTCAAATTTCACAATGAAGATTTTGGCCAAACCTTGGCGGCCTGGGGCATGCCGGAGGGACCATACATCGTCCTGCCGGTGTTCGGCCCATCCAACCCACGCGATACCGTCGGCCTCGTGGTCGATGCTTTGATCGATCCGCTGAACATTTGGCTGTCCAACACGAACCGGGAAGAATTTATTTTCGCCCGGGCGGGCATGCGCGGCATTGACGAGCGCACGCGAAACTACGATGCCCTGGAAGACCTAGAAAAATCCTCGCTCGATTTTTATGCGTC
>CALINB010000122.1 GCA_938045325.1 uncultured Rhodospirillales bacterium
TTGTTTCGGCCTCACCTGAATGTTTTCTGCGCCTTGGTGCGGATCGTAAAGTCGCAACCTGGCCGATCAAGGGAACCTGCCCACGTGGTTCAACACCGCAGGAAGACGCGGCCTTGGCCGCGCGGCTGCAATGTAGCGAAAAAGACCGGGCCGAAAATTTGATGATCGTCGATTTATTGCGCAATGACCTTTCCAGATCTTGCGCCGTCGGATCCGTTAAAACCGAACGTCTGTTTGCGCTCGAAAGTTTTACCAATGTGCATCATTTGGTCTCGGAAGTCCGTGGCGAGTTATCACCGGACGCGAGCGCGGTGGACCTGCTGCGCGCGACGTTTCCCGGCGGTTCGATCACGGGGGCACCGAAAATTCGCGCCATGGAAATCATCAACGAATTGGAGCCCGCCCGGCGCGGCCCCTACTGCGGCACGATTGCTTGGCTTGGCTGCAACGGGGCCATGGAGGCCAGCATTGTCATTCGAACCTTGAGCGTTTCGGGCCGAACGGTCGTCGCCCAGGCCGGCGGCGGTATCGTTGCGGACTCCGATCCGGCGGCGGAGTACATTGAATCCCTTGATAAAATCGGCCCCTTGTTGGCGGCCCTCGATCCAAACAAAGGGGTGACGTCATGATTGTTTATATCAATGGTAAACTGGTGCCGCCCGAAGATGCGCATTTTGATCCCTGGGACCGGGGCCTCACCTTAGGCGACGGTTTGTTTGAAACCATCCGAGTGCACGCCGGCGTCGCGCAACGGGTGTTCGCGCATTTAAATCGCCTGGCTCATGGTGCCGGGGTGCTTGGCATCCCGCTTACGATGTCCGAAGAGGACCTGGTCCATGCCATCGCCGTAACGATCCGTGAAAACGGCGTCGAAGAAGGCGTGGCCCGGCTAACACTGACCCGGGGTCCGGCGCCGCGCGGTATCGCGCCGCCCGAAAAACCGACTCCGACGCTTATGATCGTTGCTGAACAAGTGCTCGAACAAACGACCGAACCGGTTCATGCCATTATTGCGACAAAGACTCGTCGGAACGAGTTCTCGCCGTTGGCGGGCCTCAAAACGCTCAACTATCTGGACAATATCATCGCCCGCCAAGAGGCTATCGGTGCGCGCGCACATGATGCGCTATTGCTCAACTCGATCGGCGCCGTTGTCGAGGCGACGACGGCGAATTTGTTTGTCGCCATTGAAGGGCAAATCCTAACACCGCCGATTAAAGACGGTGCGTTGCCGGGCATCATGCGCGCCGATGTGATCCAGGCGACCGGGGCGGTCGAGCAAACCCTCGCCCCCCATGCATTCGCGCAAATTTCCGAAGCGTTTCTTACCAATAGTTTGGGAATCGCACCCTTGATCCAAGTCGATGATCAGGTCATCGGCGATGGCAAGCCGGGGCCGGTTTGTACCCGCCTTCAACAAATGGTGTAAGGGTTAAATAAAAACCACCGCGCCGTCTTTAGAGGCGGCATTTAAAAAACTTACCACGCCGCCTTCGGTGAATTTGATATCGTTTCGAAGATTGTCGCGGGTCATACCGAGCGCGCGCAGACCCATTTCACAGATCATGAATGTAACACCAAGTTCGGCACTCGACGTGATGAGTTCCTCGAACGTTGCAACCTGACGCTCGGCAAAAGCCCGATCCATGTCGCCGCCGGTATGATAAGAAGCACTGCTGACCGGCATGGCCTGCCAGGGATGAGCACCGTCACCATCGGCTTTTAAGAGTGCCGTGCAGGCGTCCATTGTAAAAAACAATTGCGTCGGCTTGTTAATCGCTGCCGCCGCGCTTGCCATAACCAATGCATAATGCACCTTATCGAAATCGCCGGAAAAAACGACGATAGAGAGCGAGTCGGGGCTTTGATGGTTCTGCTCAGGCATGGCCGGATAAGTCCTTAATCGTCGGGGACTCGCCGCACAGTGGGCAAGCCGGATCGCGCTTGAGTTTCACTTTGCGAAACGTGGTGCCAAGCGCATCACAGATAAGCAGAGAGCCCGATAAACTCTCGCCGATCCCGAGAATTTCTTTCAAGACCTCGGTCGCCTGCAAGGAGCCCATCACGCCGCAGAGTGCGCCCAGTACACCGGCTTCTGAGCACGTCGGGATTTGTCCCGGCGGTGGGGCTTCGCGAAACAGGCACCGGTAACACGGATGATCGCCCTTGTTGTGCGCTTTATATGTTGCGATCTGACCGTCGAAGCGCAAAATTGCCGCGCTGACGAGAGTGCGTTTTGCAAAATAACTCGCATCGTTGACCAAAAATCGTGTCGGGAAATTGTCGCTGCCATCGGCGATGATGTCGTATTCGGCAAATAACGACAATGCATTCGTCGCCGTGAGGCGCTCTTGATGAGCGTTCACGCGAACATCGGGATTGATGCGCGCCAGGGTGTGCTTCGCGCTTTCGACCTTTGGCGTGTTTACGCTTTTTGTGTCGTGCAGGATTTGGCGCTGCAGATTGGAAAGATCGACGGCATCATCATCGATAATACCGAGCGTGCCGACACCGGCGGCGGCCAGGTACATCGCAAGCGGCGAGCCGAGCCCGCCGGCGCCGATGACCAATACTTTGGCGTTGAGCAATTTCTCCTGCCCCGTGCCGCCGACTTCGGGTAGCAAAATGTGGCGGGCGTAGCGTTGAATTTGTGTTTCGGAAAAATCCATGATGGCGGACCGTTTACACGGAGAGGCCGTCGAACAACTCCGTCGACATATACCGGTCCGCCGATGAAGCGAGGATAGCGACAATAAGTTTACCGGCCATGTCCGGACGTTGCCCGACCTCGATGGCGGCGGACAATGTTGCGCCCGAGGAAATACCGACGGCGACGCCTTCAAGCTTCGCCACTTCGCGCGCAATCGAGAACGCACTGTTGCTGCCGATGCAAATAATCTCATCGAGAATATCGGTATTGATGATTTTTGGAATAAACCCGGGGCCGATACCGGAAAGACGATGCACGCCGGGCACGCCGCCCGACAGCACCGGGCTGTCTTCGGGCTCGACAGCGATGATTTTAAATTCTGGCTTGCGTTCTTTGATGACCTCGGCGATGCCGGTCAGCGTGCCGCCGGTGCCCGCCCCCGCGATAACGACATCGACTTGACCGTCCGTATCAGCCCAAATCTCTTCCGCCGTTGTGCGCCGGTGGATGTCCGGGTTGGCCGGGTTCTCGAATTGCTGCAGGATCAGGGCATTCGGTGTTTTTGAAACGATTTCCTGTGCCCGCTTAATCGCGCCCGACATGCCTTCGCTCATCGGTGTCAATTCAACCTCGGCGCCCAGCAACAAAAGCATTTTCCGCCGTTCTTCCGAATGGGTTTCCGGTAAACAAATAATCAGCCGGTAGCCTTTTGCCGCGCAAACCATGGCAAGCCCGATACCCGTATTGCCTGATGTCGGTTCGACAATAACGGCACCCGGACCGATCCGCCCGTCGGCCTCGGCGGCTTCAATCATGTTCAGGCCGATCCGGTCCTTCACCGAGCCTAAGGGATTAAAAAATTCGCACTTGCCGACAATCGTCGCCTGGCAATTATGAGCAGCTGCAAGTTTATCGAGCCGCACCAACGGGGTCGCTCCGATGGTTTGGGTGATGTTGTCGTAAATCCTGCCGCGAAAGGTAGGCTGTTTATCGGACGTTGATTTGGTTGAGCTCATGATGAGGTGTTTTCTTTCACAAAAGTAAGATGGTCATGTAGCCGTATTTACCACGTTAGATCGAGTAGTCGAGTTTAAGCCGTCCCGCGCTATCAATGCCGGCTTGATTGGCGCGTGAACAAAGATCATCGATGGAAATTGTATCGAGTCGTCGCAGTAATTCTTGGTGCAATTCCTGCCATAAGGGACGCACGATTTTATGCCCGAGATCCGATCCGGTGATGTCGTCGCTAAGCGCGTCTTTCGCTTCCATCGTCCGGACCACGCGGACAATATCGCCGACACTGATCCGTCGGCGTTCCCGGGCCAAGCGGTACCCGCCGCGCGGGCCGCGCACGCCGATCAAAATGTTTTCGCGCACCAAAAGCTGCAAGGCTTGCTCGAGGTAGCGCTTGGGAATGCCTTGGCGCGCGGTGATGTCGCGGCTTTGTACCGGCTCGCTGCCGGCGTTATAGGCAATATCGAGGACGGCCTCGATGGCATACAACATTTTTTTCGAGAGCCGAAGCATCGTGTTTAGGCCTCCTCGCGAACCGTATTACCGGCGAGGCCGCTCGAGCCGAAGCCACCGTCGCCACGATCACTATCGGGCAATGTTTCCACTTCCTGCCAGGCGATGGGATTGATCCGTCCGATTACCAATTGTGCGATCCGCATGCCGCGCTCGATGATGAACGGCTCCTCGCCAAGATTGATCAGGATCACTTTGATCTCGCCGCGATAATCGGCATCGATGGTGCCCGGGCTGTTCAGGACTGTCACGCCGTGCTTGAGCGCGAGCCCCGAGCGGGGCCGGACCTGCGCTTCAAAGCCGTTTGGCACGGCAATCGCAAGCCCTGTGGCGATTAAGGCATGTCGGCCCGGCTCAAGGGTTACCGGCCGGTCGATGGCGGCGGCGAGATCGACCCCGCTACTTGCCGGAGTGGCATGGGCCGGTAAACCGAGACCACGGCCGTGATCCAGACGTTGAACGGAAATCTTGATCGCTTCGGTCATGAGGCGGCATCCAAATGATCGGCGATGCAAAGGGCGAGTTTATTGGCAACGGATACCTTGCTGCTGCGCGGCCATGAGTCTTCGTGGTCCGCCGTAATCAAATGCACCGCATTGTCGTCGGTGCCGAAGGCGCCACCATTAGCCTCGCTGACATCATTGGCGACGATCCAATCGCATTGTTTGCGTTCCCGTTTCATACGGGCCTGTTCGATCACGTTTTCGGTTTCCGCGGCAAAGCCGACGACCAATAGCGGCCGTTGGCCGCCGGGCTTGCTAAGTTGCGCAAGAATGTCGGGATTTTCTGCGAGCACCAATTGCGGCGGTTTGTTTTTTGCGTTCTTTTTAATTTTACCGGCGGCCGGCTGTTTGATCCGCCAATCGGCGACGGCGGCGGCACAGACCGCGACATCGGCGGGTAAGGCGGACTTACAGGCGTCAAACATTTGTTGGGCGGTTTCGACATGGATGACGTTGACACCGAACGGATCGGGTTCCGCACTCGGCCCTGAGACGAGAGTGGTTGCTGCCCCCATGCGATGTAGTGCGCGCGCAATGGCATGGCCCTGCTTACCCGAAGAGCGGTTAGCGATAAAACGGACCGGATCGATCGGCTCATAGGTCGGCCCGCTCGTGACTAAGACGTGCTTCCCGTTCAGCCGATTAGCAAAGCGAAAAAAATTTTCGATCTCTACGAGGATTTCCATTGGCTCGGCAAGGCGGCCCACGCCGGCTTCGCCGCGTTCGGCCATTTCACCCGTATTGGGCCCGATTCGGATAATGCCGCGCGACTCGAGCCTTTGAATGTTTTCTTGATTGGCTTCATGCGACCACATGCGCCCGTTCATGGCAGGGGCCATCATAACCGGCTTATCTGTCGCCATTAGGCAGGTCGTCGCCAGGTCGTCAGCAATGCCATGCGCCATTTTCGCCAAGATGTTGGCCGTCGCCGGTGCGACCACGAGAAGATCGGCTTCACGGGAAAGGCGGATGTGACCGATTTCGCTTTCGTCCGTGAGCGAAAATAGATCCTGATACACCTTATGTTCGCTCAAAGCGGCGACCGATAGGGGCGTTACGAATTCTGCACCGGACTTGGTCAAGATACAACGAACCGTGGCGCCCCGTTCCTTGAGGCGGCGGATCAACTCGAGACACTTATAGGCGGCGATGCCACCGGCAATGATCAATAGGATGCGCTTACCGTTCAGCACGGCATGTCCTCCTGGGTGGGTGAAGCGTTTAAAATTTAACTTTTAAAGCGTGTTATTGGCCCAATAGTACACAAAAACTATGAGTAAATAAAACCGCTTTTACAGCCGGAATATGGGGAATTCAGCGCCTTAAAATTGCCGAAAAATGCTGAAAATTGCTGATTATAGCGCCAAGGCAATCAGCAGCACGATGGCGATGACGAGCGTGATTAGGCCAAAGGCCGTGGTGCGTGACCAGGAGCCGTTGTCGGACCGTTTCAGGGCACTGACACTATCGGGATGCAGCCGCACCTCACCACCCGCCATGGCGCGCGCACTTTGCTCCATCCCTTCGAGCAGCCGCGGCAGCCGCCGCATGGTTTCGGTCATATCGCTGAGCTCTTCGGCGATAACTTGCTCGGGGCGCATGTGTTCGTTCATCCATTCTTCGATGAGGGGCCGCGCGAGCATCCACATGTTGGCATCCGGGTTCAACGCTCTGACCGTGCCCTCGGCAACCAGCATGGTTTTTTGCAGCAGCAGTAATTGCGGCTGCGCTTCCATGTCGAAGGTTTCGGTGACTTGAAACAAATGAGCCAGCAACCGGGCGATGGATATTTCGTTTTGCGGCTTATCCAGGATAGGCTCGGCGATCGAACGGCATGCCTGGGTAAAGGCTTCCACCGAATGATGCGACGGGACCCAGCCTGCCTCAAAATGGACTTCGGCGGCACGCCGGTAGTTGCGGCTGAGAAAGCCGAGCAGCATCTCACCGAGCCAACGCCGGGTGCGCCGGTCGATGCGGCCCATGATGCCGAAATCGACAGCGGCGATGGAGCCGTCCTGTTGTACGAATAAATTGCCGGGATGCAGGTCGGCGTGGAAAAACCCGTCCCGGAAAACTTGCTTGAAAAATGCCGCCGCGGATTTTTTGATCACGTCTTCCAAATCGTGCCCGGCCTTTAAAAGCGCTTCGCGGTCGTCAATGGGAATGCCCATGATGCGTGTCGTGGTCAAAACCCGTTTGCCGGTTCGCGTCCAATCAATGCCGGGGACATGAAAGGTTTCATCATCGGCAAAATTCTCTGCCATTTCAGCCGCCGCCGAGGCTTCGAAACGCAGGTCCATTTCGATTTCAACGGAATGGGCCAGGGTGCGGATCGACTCGACGGGTTTGAGCCGTCGCCATTCCGGCCGGGTTTTTTCAACCAACTGGGCAACCCATAAAAACAAGTCTAAGTCACGGTTGAAAGCCTGCTCGATTCCGGGGCGTAAAATTTTAACGGCGACGGCTTCGCCCTCGGCGGTTTCGGCAAAGTGGACTTGCGCGATAGATGCGGCGGCAATGGCTTCGTCATCGAATGACCGGAACAGGACCTCGACCGGCTGCTCGAATTCGGCCTCGATTGCCGACCGGGCCTCCTCGCTACTGAAGGGTGGCAGGTTGTCCTGCAGTTCGGATAGATCGGCGGTAATTTCTTCGCCCAGAATATCGGATCGAGTCGAAAGTGCCTGGCCGAGTTTGATGAAGCTCGGCCCGGCTTCGGCCAGGGCGCGCGCGAGGCGTTCGCCGGGACGCCCTTCAGCATTTTTTTTCGAAAACGTTTTGGCGAGCCAAACCACGGAAGGGGCAATGTCGAGCGTTTCGAGCAGGAACAAAGCATCATGGCGTGCGAGAAGACGCGCGATCTGCAGCAGCCTGGTAATATGTCCGAAGGCACGGAACATCGGTTAGGTCCGCCACGCACTGTGCATCGCCGCAATTCCGCCGGAAAGATTACGGTAAGAAATTTGTGAAAATCCGGCATCGGCGATCATGGCGCTAAAAGCTTCTTGATTGGGAAAACGGCGAATGCTTTCGGCGAGATAGCGGTAGGCTTCCCGGTCCTGGGCAATGAAAGCACCGAGAGCGGGCAAAACCTGAAACGAGTATGTATCGTAAAGGCGGTCGAGAATGGGCACGATGACTTGAGAAAATTCAAGACACAAAAATCGCCCGCCGGGTCTGAGCACCCGCCGGGCTTCCGATAACGCTTGATCAATATGGGTCACGTTGCGGATGCAAAACGCGATGGTGTAGGCATCGGCGGAATTATCGTCGAACGGCAGGCTTTCGGCATCACCGCAGACCCACTGCAGGCCATGGATCAATCCTCGATCGGTCGCGCGATTACGGCCTACACTCAACATTTCGGTGTTGATATCGCATACCGTGACATCCTGTCCGCCACATTCAAGAAACCGGAAGGCGATATCGCCGGTGCCGCCGCCGATATCTAACAGTTTGGTTTCGGCCCGCGGGTGAAGCCATTCGATGAAGGCCGCTTTCCATAAACGGTGAACGCCGAAGCTCATCATGTCATTCATGAGGTCGTAGCGGTTGGCGACGCTATCGAATATTTCGCGGACCATGCCCTGTTTTTCACCGGCGGGCACATCCTGAAACCCGAAGGAGGCCGTCTTATCGTTGCCGGCGTTTTCTGCCGCTGAATTTTTTTGTTTAGCGCTCATGGCCGGAACCATAGCCTAAGGGCCGTTCACGCGCTAGGTTACACTGGGTTGCAGTGGT
>CALINB010000123.1 GCA_938045325.1 uncultured Rhodospirillales bacterium
CGATAATTCAACCGTACACTTGGCCGGCGCGTTGGGCATGCCGACCTGGACGCTGCTGCCGACGACACCCGACTGGCGCTGGATGCTGGATGTCTCGGAATCTCCCTGGTATCCTGCCATGCAATTGATTCGCCAATCTTCGTTCGGAAATTGGGAAGAAGTATTCGACAAGGTATCAACCGCTTTAACGGCACATTAAAAACGAAGGAGTCAAGAGTGGCTTACGATTCAAGTTACGGTTCTGATATTTTGGCAACGGGAGAGGCGCGCCTCATTAGCGAATCCGATCCCGAAGCAAAAGTCGCTTTTGGAAACCCGGACGCGTTAAGCCAAAACGCAAAAGGAAAAACGAAGCTTTACTGGTCTGAAATCTTCGAAAACAACCCGCACATTTTACAGCCCGGAGAGGACGCGGAAAAACTAATCATTGCGCCAAACTATCCGAAGTCACGGCCTTTTATCGATTACCGTAAAACGAAATATAATTTCGCGGACGAGCAAAACAAGTCGCCTTACAAAATTGCCTATGACCCAGATTACGAAGCAACACGGGGAGAACTTTATTTTACCGACCAGGAAATAGAGGAAGCAGAGAAACTCGTTAAGGATCTCAACACACCAATCGTTTTTCTCGATGCTTTTGACACCATTGCCAACAAACTTTGGCCGATAGAGCGCTGGGAAGAACTTGTTAAAAGTGCACCCTACAATTTCGTTCACCTGACTTACGACGAACGCATGGAAACAATTGCCGGCGCCAAACATATCAACGCCGATACGTTTAGACAGGCCTGTGCGGTGTTGAAGCTCAGCGTCGGCAACGGAATACTGCTCGGCATCGACAGCCACCTCCACCATGCCGCGGCGGCCGTCAACTTACCGGCCGCCGTAATTTGGTCGCATTACAGTCACCCGGATAATTTGGGTTACCCGGATCACATCAATGTCCGCTGGGATGCCGCCGGAAAACCCTGCGGGCTTCGGGATCAATGCATTCAATGCAAACATTCCATGGAGATGATTAAAGTCGAAGACGCAATTCACGCTATTGAATTGGCTTTTAAGCACATCAAATAGAAAACCGCCGAAGCGTCAAGATAGCGAGGCCCAGGCCGAAGATGAAACAACCGATTCTTGTTACAGGCGGCGCCGGCTTTATCGGCTCAAATCTCGTTCGACTTCTCTTGAATAGCGGCGAAAGCGTCATCACGCTGGACGCGCTAACCTATGCCGGGAATTCGGCAAACCTTGAAAACCTGAAAAACGCTGATCAATACGAATTTGTTCAAGGTTCCATTACCGATCAAAATCTCATTTCCGATTTATTGGAAAAACGCCAACCAAAGGCCATTATACACTTGGCTGCCGAGTCGCATGTGGACCGCTCGATTGCCGACGCCGGTGCATTTATCAAAACAAATCTCGAGGGCACCTATTATTTGTTAGAGGCAACGCGGCAGTATAACGCGGATGAATTTCGTTTTATCCACATCTCAACCGATGAAGTATTCGGTTCCATTGAAACCGGAGCCGCATCAGAGACAGCCCCCTATCGGCCGAACTCTCCTTACGCGGCCAGCAAGGCCGGTGCGGATCATCTCGTTCGAGCTTGGCGGCAAACTTACGGCTTGCCGGTGATCATCACAAATTACTGCAACAATTACGGCCCTTATCAATTTCCGGAAAAGTTAATTCCTTTGATGATCACTAAAGCGATCCAAGGCAATCTCCTGCCCGTATATGGAAACGGAGAACACACGCGCCAATGGATATACGTCGAAGACCATTGCCAGGCCCTAAAACATATATTGGAGCACGGCGAAATCGGCGAAAGCTATAATATTGGTGGCAATACGATTATCGATAACCTCTCTCTCGTAAAATCGTTATGTGCCATTCTCGATGAACTCCACCCCAGAAAGGACGGCCAACCCCACGAAACGGCGATTACAATGGTTGAGGATCGACCCGGTCACGATTTACGGTATGCCCTTGATCGCTCGAAAATTGAGAATACGTTACACTGGTATCCGACAACAAAATTTGAGGACGGACTTCGCCAAACTGCCGCCTGGTACCTAGATCATCGGCCATGGTGGCAGGAGCTGCTTAAAAACCGCTATAAAGGGGAACGTTTAGGGCTGTTGCATCAAGATTAAATTAAGCCTGATCTCATACAATTTGAATACCAACAGCAACCAAGCCAATCATACCAAAAACCATTTTTTGAAAATTTCTGTAAACATGACATCCACCTCCCTCGATAACGGCTTTACACGGAACAACCCAAGCGCCCGCTACACGGAATTGGTTGCCTATTACCAGGACATGCATCTATACGGCGATCCGGCAAAAAATTCGGCGCCTGAGGAAACATTTGAGGGGCGCAGCCTTTTCAAGCAGGTCGGAAATATTAAGTACCTCGTGGATATGTACAACGCCAGCACGCTTCTAGATTATGGCGCCGGAAAAGGTTCGTTATATGAGAAAACCAATATTCCTCATCCTAACGGCACGACGTATCCCAATATAGCGGCGTTTTGGGGCCTGGAATCCATTACCTGCTATGACCCGGCTTATTTGCCGTTCAGCACTTTTCCCGAGGGTGAAAAATTCGATGCTGTCATTTCAACCGATGTGCTTGAGCATTGCCCGGAGGAAGACTTGACTTGGATCATTGATGAAATGTTTTCCGCGGCCAATAAATTTGTCTTCGTTAATGTCGCCTGCCACCCGGCAGAACGGATATTACCGAATGGAGAAAATGCTCATTGCACTGTACATGAGCCAAAATGGTGGCGAGACTTGTACCAAAACATCGGGGCGAACTATCCGAACATTCGCTTTCACATTGCCGCCGATTTGGCGACAAAAAACGATGACGGGTCTTACGCCATGAAAGAATATAACTTTAACGGCTGATAACAAGTTTCATAACCCAGTTACGACTTGAACCGATGGACAACATTCTTTCCAGAGCTTCACAACAGAACGTCAAAACTTCGCCATTTACGTATGCGTATGTCGAGAATGCGCTTGATGACGCTT
>CALINB010000124.1 GCA_938045325.1 uncultured Rhodospirillales bacterium
GAGGACCGGCACGTTCGCGCTGAACACGCCGTCGGGCGCGCGCGGGGTGCCCATATCGACGACGGAAGCGGGTCCGCCCGAGAGGATGATGGCTTTCGGCGCATAGGTGGCGAGAAACGCGTCATCGACGTTATTGAACGGGTGGATTTCGCAATACACGCCGCTTTCGCGCACCCGGCGTGCGATCAGCTGGGTGACTTGGCTGCCGAAATCAATAATGAGGATACGGTCGGGATGTTCAACGGCTGTCATAGACTTTTCATACGTGAGTCACGACCGAATGAAAAGCCGGGATTCAACGTCAGGGATTCCGGTCTTCATGCCTGAAAGGACCAAAATCGGCGATTTCTCGACATCAAAAAAACGTTATCCGATTCTGCTGTCCATCGATTTATGAATTTGAATATAATCTATTGTTGTAAAAATTTGGATTTAGTTCACTGGGGGGCATAAGCGTGCATACATTGAACAAAACGGGACGATTTCTGGCACTGGCCACACTGGCGGTTACGATCTCGGCCTGTAAAATGTCCGATTTCGGTTTATCGGGGGCGTCGTCCGGCTCTAACAGCTCTTCCAGGCCCTCCCCAACCATAACGGCCTCCAGTCCTTGGGCGGTCCGGGAGTGGACGCCGCCTCTCTATTCGACGTTTATGCGCTATTCACCCGACTTTGAGTCTCAAGTAATTAATCAATCCAAAAAGATGCTGCCCGGATCGCCCCGGGAAATATCGTTTCATGATTGGGTCGCTTGGGAAGACGACTTGTGGGACCGGTATCGGAGCCTGTGGCCCCGGCTTGCGCGCCGAATTTCGGCAAATAGAAAAAAAGGAAGCCGTAAATTGCCGCCGGGATTTCAATTTAAGGCGGTCCACCCCCGCGCCGGCGGTATTAAATTAGGCACGGTATTTCGCTGGCATAAGGGCAATATCATTCGGGCCGACGATACCGCCAGTTCCTGGAAAAACCTTGATGTCGGTTATCAATCGGCCGGCACGGCGGAGTACCACGCCATGGTCGAAGGTGAAATCATTAATAAACTTTTTGAAAAAGGAAGTGATAAGCCGCAGCTGAGTATTGAAACCCGGCCTGGCGCGACAACCTCCTACAGCATGCGGATGTCCGTTGAAAATGCTTTATTCGCCCGCTTGTCGGTTGAGCAGCTAAAAGAGATCAATAGAAAGGTAAAGCAATCACCGAGTTACGATCCGACGGGGTGGTATTATGTTTTAGACCGCATGGTGATCGCGCCGAGCGTTTCTTACGTTTTATCGACAACGGCATTAAAGGCCATGCACGCCGAACAAAAAGCCATGGATCTTGTTAATACAAGGGACGATGTTGCGCTCTATCATACCGGCGGTATTTCCGTGACGAAAAAACTTAAACAACCCCACGTCGTAAATGTCGGCTTCGTCTTTCTTGGCGCGTTATATAAAACCGGCAAAAGGCGGTTTGGTTATAATGACAGCATGGGGACGCCGGAAACGAACTATGCCAAAGGGCAATTCGGCAACGACCTGTTGCAGTAACGTTTACGGTTTTACTCCGCGGCATTCACCTTGTTTGCCGGTTGATAGACTTCCGAGCCCGATTCGCGGAATTTCTCGCTCATCTCCTTCATGCCCAGTTCTTTTTCTTTGGCTTTTTCGTCCGAGACGAAATCGCGCACCTGCTGGGTGATTTCCATGGAGCAGAACTTCGGCCCACACATGGAGCAGAAGTGCGCCACTTTATGGGCTTCTTTCGGCAAGGTGCGATCGTGGAAGTCTTTCGCGGTTTCCGGGTCGAGCGCCAGGTTGAACTGATCTTCCCAGCGGAACTCGAAACGGGCGCGCGAGAGCGCATCGTCGCGGACTTGTGCCGCCGGGTGGCCCTTGGCGATATCGGCGGCATGGGCGGCGATTTTATAGGTGACCACGCCGACCTTCACGTCGTTCTTATCGGGCAGACCCAAGTGTTCCTTCGGCGTGACGTAACACAGCATGGCCGTGCCGTACCAGCCGATCATAGCAGCCCCGATGCCGGATGTGATGTGATCGTAGCCGGGTGCGATGTCGGTCGTGAGCGGGC
This sequence comes from uncultured Rhodospirillales bacterium, assembly GCA_938045325.1. GTDB lineage: Bacteria > Pseudomonadota > Alphaproteobacteria > Rhodospirillales > CALINB01 > CALINB01. The sequence goes on from CALINB010000124.1 coordinate 2,074, forward strand.
CGAGCGTGTAAAACGGCGCTTCCTTGCAGACCTCGAGCTGCTTTTCCATGTTGACCTTGATCTTGTTCATCGGCACGTGGCCGGGGCCTTCGATCATGACCTGGCAGTCTTTCTTCCAGGCGATGTCGGTCAGCTCGCCGAGTGTTTCCAATTCGCCGAACTGGGCTTCGTCGTTCGCGTCCGCGATCGAGCCCGGACGCAAGCCGTCGCCCAGTGAGAAGGAGACATCATAAGCGCGCATGATGTCGCAGATTTCCTCGAAGTTTTCGTAGAGGAAGCTTTCTTTATGATGCGCGAGGCACCACTTCGCCATGATCGAGCCACCGCGCGAGACAATGCCGGTCACCCGGTTTGCGGTCAGCGGTACGTAACGGAGACGCACGCCGGCATGGATCGTGAAGTAATCGACCCCTTGTTCGCATTGCTCGATGAGCGTGTCGCGATAGATCTCCCAGGTGAGGTCCTCAGCTTTGTCGACTTTTTCAAGCGCTTGGTAGATCGGCACCGTGCCGATCGGGACCGGCGAGTTGCGGATGATCCATTCGCGGATGTTGTGAATGTTCCGCCCCGTGGACAGGTCCATCACGTTATCGGCACCCCAGCGGGTCGCCCACACCATCTTCTCGACTTCTTCGGCGACGGACGAGGTCACGGCCGAATTGCCGATGTTGGCGTTGATCTTGACCAAGAAGTTGCGGCCGATGATCTGCGGCTCCAATTCCGGGTGATTGATGTTGGCAGGGATAATTGCGCGGCCGCGGGCGACTTCATCGCGCACGAACTCGGGCGTGATGTAATCGGGGATTTCTGCGCCGAAGCTTTCACCGCTCCGTTCGATTTGTTCTTTCAGTTTTTCGCGGCCCAGGTTTTCGCGAATGGCGATAAATTCCATTTCGGGTGTAACGATGCCGGCGCGGGCGTAGGCGATCTGCGTCACTGCTTTGCCGTCCTTGGCACGCATCGGTTTTTGCTTATTCGGGAATTCGGTGACGAGCTTGTCGCCGGTGACGTTGCCGTTGTCTTCCGGGCGCACTTCGCGGCCTTCGTATTCTTCGACGTCACCGCGCGCCTTGATCCATTCTTCACGCAAGCGGGGCAGGCCGAGATTGATATCGATGTCGGCGTCCGGATCGGAGTAGGGGCCGGAGGTGTCGTAAACGACCACGGGCGGCTCGTTGGCTGACTCGTGCAGCGCGATTTCGCGCATCGGCACACGGATGTCCTTGTGAATTTCGCCTTTGACGTAAATCTTTTTCGACGCGGGCAGCGGCCCGGTGGTGACGTCGATCAGCGGCGGTTGGGTCAGCACATTCATCATCATTCTCCCATTAGCGTGTGTGAACCTTTCCGGCAGCGTCAGAAGGATTATATAACGGGGATGAATTACGCCCCGTTCCCTTCGCCGGCATGACCCGGATCAGGTTCGAAGGGTTTGGCGGTTGCCATCTCAGCCCGACCTCGGTTTTAAGCCGATGGTTTTCAGTGGGCTCCCCTCGGAACTTAGTAATATGATGATCCCGCGACGGCCCAGCGTCAAGAGCTGACCGGCGCCGGAAAGGCTAAATCCACCGGATTCACGGAGAAAATCGCCGCTGCGGCGGAGAGACGCTATAGTGCGGCGATGACGGAACAGCAGAAATGGCGGCGGTGGTTCTTTATTGCGAGTTTGATGTTCGCCGGCGAGGCGATCTACATGCTGCCGTACATGCGCAAGACCTTCCAAACCAGCATGGAACAGGTCTTTCAGATCGACAGTGCCGAGATCGGGTTTCTCAATTCGACGTTCGGCCTCTTAGCGCTGGCTTGCTACTTCCCGGGCGGCTGGCTCGCCGATCGGATATCGGCGCGAAAGCTGCTGACATTCTCGCTGGTCTGTACCGGGCTCGGCGGCGCTTACATGACGACCCTGCCGAGCTATACGGGCATGCTGGCGGTGAATGCGTTTTGGGGCGTCACCGCGATCCTGACGTTCTGGGCGGCGCTGATTAAGGCGACCCGGCATTGGGGCGGCGCGCACGAACAAGGCTTGAGCTTCGGATTGCTTGACGGCGGGCGCGGCGTGACCGGCGCGGTGCTGGCGAGTATCGCCACGGCGGCGTTCGCCTATGCGGGCGGTGTGCGCGAGGGTCTCATTGCCGTCTTTACCGTGTATGCATCGGCGCCGATCCTGGCCGGGATCGCGGTGTGGCTGATCGTGCCGGATCGTTTGTACGAGCACAAAGCACAATATTCAGAAAATGAATCGCTGTTGCGCCGGGCCGTGCGGTTGCCTCAAGTGTGGCTGCTGGCGGGCGTGATCTTTAACGGCTACGTGCTTTATGTCGGCAGTTACGAATTTCCCGCTTTTGCCGAACGGGCTTACGGGCAAAGCAAAGTGTTCGGCGCGCAGCTCGGCACCTTTCGCGATTGGTTGCGGCCCATTGCCGCCATCGGTGCTGGTCTGTTGGCAGACCGTATCGGGGTGACGCGTGGCGTGATGGGGGCGTTTATCCTGCTGTTCGTTCTTTATGGTTCACTGTCCCTAATACCGCCGTCGGCCGCGACGGTCTGGCTGTTGGCGATCCAGGTCGGTGCGGTAGCGATAGCGGTGTTTGCCCTGCGTGGCATTTATTATGCCTTGATGCAGGAAAGCCGCATTCCGATGGCGTATACGGGTATTGTCGTTGGCATCGTATCCGTCGTCGGTTACACCCCCGATATCTTTATCCATCTTGTGGCCGGTTGGTTCGTGGTAAGCCACGAGGGTGCGCAAGGATATCATCTGTATTTCGGCTTTCTTGCCGTTATCGCGCTGATCGGCTTCTGCGTGGCGTGGCGGTTAAACCGGTGTGGGCAAGCAACGGAAGACGCATGAGTAAAGACGAACGGGTGGTTCTTTTTACCATCGGTTATGAAGGCACATCGCTCGGCGATTTCATCGCGACGCCGTAAGTCGCATATTTTTACTTGATCTACGTCATGGGGGGGCTGAAAAAGGGCTTCTATCCTGCATGCACCAATCAAC
>CALINB010000125.1 GCA_938045325.1 uncultured Rhodospirillales bacterium
AGCATCGCCAGCTGGACTTCTTTCGGCAGGGATGTCGAGATGCCGTTGGGATAGACCGTATCGTCATCGAGCCCTTCCGGTTCGAGGAAAATTTGATGCCGGCCGCGTTCGGCGAATCGCACGACCTTATCCTCAATCGACGGACAATAGCGCGGACCGGTGCTTTGAATTTGCCCCGAGTACATGGGTGAGCGCTTGAGGTTTTGCCGGATCAGATCGTGGGTTGCATCGGTCGTGCCGGTTAAATGGCAATCGATTTGCGGTGTCGTGATACGATCGTTCATAAACGAAAACGGCACCGGCGGATCGTCGCCCGGCTGGGTTTCAAGGCCGGCCCAATCGATGGTGCGCCCGTCCAGCCGCGGTGGCGTGCCGGTCTTCAGGCGGCCCAGGGGGAAACCGATCCGTTTAAATGTGTATGAGAGGCCGATGGCGCCTTTTTCGCCGACCCGGCCCGCCGGAATTTGGTTGTCGCCAATGTGAATCAGGCCGCGCAGAAACGTACCCGTGGTCACCACGACGGCGCCGGCCAAGAATGTTAGACCAGAAATCGTTCGCACGCCGTTCAGATTACCGTTGGAATCGAATGTGAGGTCGTCGACTTCACTCGATTCGATATCGAGACGGTCTCGAGCCACCAGCTCCCTCTGCATTGCTTCGCGATATAGCTTGCGGTCGGCCTGAGCGCGCGGGCCCCTCACCGCGGGCCCCTTGCGCCGGTTCAGCATACGATATTGAATGCCCGCCTGATCAATCACCCGCCCCATAAGCCCGTCAAAGGCATCGATCTCCCGGACTAAGTGGCCCTTGCCTAGTCCGCCAATGGCGGGATTGCAGGACATTTCGCCAATCGTCTCGATACGGTGGGTGAGCAACAGGGTTTTGGCGCCCATCCGTGCCGCCGCATCGGCCGCTTCGCAACCGGCATGACCGCCGCCGATGACAATCACGTCATATTTGTTGATTTTCCCAGGGTTTTGCGGGTTCTTTTTCATGGCGGGACTGTACGTCCGAGTCATGGGCAAGTCAATGACAAGTCGATCAAACTAATGCTCAAGTATTGCGATAATATTGATTCGGCTGCGGATCAATTAAAATCGTCCTTAAATTCAAGTAACTGCCAACAGCGGCGTTATTTGTCGAGTCTTCTAAAGGGCTTAGAGATATTAAGCGCAGTGAGTTTCATCAATAACGGGCAGGCAGCTTTATTGTTTCACGTGAAACAATCATTTGAATCTGATTTGATCCCACCTGCCATCGTTGTTTCACGTGAAACATCGAGACTCAATCAGTCCATTTATTTACCAATACAAAAATCTTTAAAAATAACATCAAGAATATCCTCGACATCAACACGCCCTGTAATGCGCCCCAGCGCCCGAACGGCGAGCCTGAGATCCTCGGCAATGAGCTCCGGGTCTTGGTGATCGGGTTGCTCGGCGGTTGGCTCCAGGGCCCGTAAAATGGCGTTCCGACAGTCTTCAAGGGCCTGGCGGTGGCGGGCCCGGGTAATTGCCGGCGCCGCCGACAAATGGCATCGCTCGGCGACTTCGGCCGTCAATTGGGTCAAGAGGGATTCGATGCCGGCACCGGTTTCAACGGAAATACCAAGTGCTGGCAGACCCTTAATTTCAAGCGGCGGGGCTGGGTCGCCGAGATCGATTTTATTGATCACGACGAGCGTGTCCTCGTCGATCAGGGATGCGGTCTGCGGGTCGACATCCGGCCAGCCGGACTGATCGAGTACCGCCAGGCACAGATCGGCATCGCGCGCCCGGGCGCTGGCCCGGCGAACCCCTTCGCTTTCGATGGGGTCATCTGAATCACGGAGGCCGGCCGTATCGGCCAAAACAACCGGATAGCCCTCGAGGTCGAGTTGCACCTCAATGACATCCCGAGTGGTGCCGGCGACAGACGACACGATAGCCGCGTCGCGCCTCGCTAACACATTGAGAAGGCTTGACTTTCCGGCGTTCGGCGGGCCGATGATGGCGATGTGCAGGCCATCGCGCAGGCGTTCGCCACAGTGCCGGTCCGCAAGATGCCCCTCGATTGAGGCTTGAATATCAGTCAATTCCCTGCGCACGGCTTCGTCGAGCGTGGCGGGCAAGTCCTCCTCGATAAAATCAATACTGGCCTCGAGGTGAGCCAGGGCACGGACCAGTCTTTCCCGCCACGTTTCCGTGAGCTTGCCGAACTCACCCTGCAGTTGCCGGAAGGCCTGGCGCCGCTGGGCCTCGGTATCGGCATTGATCAGATCGGCCAGCCCTTCGGCAGCGGTCAGGTCCATCTTGCCGTTTTCGAAAGCGCGCCGGGTAAACTCTCCCGGCTCGGCCTCGCGCAGGCCGGGCATTGCCGATAACACATTCGCCAAAGCCGCCGTGACGGCCCGGCTACCATGCACATGCAGCTCCACAACGTCTTCACCGGTGAAGCTCGCCGGGGCCGGCATCGAGACGGCCATGGCCTCGTCGATGGTTTCGCCGCTCTGCGGATCCGTCAAAACAGTATGCGTCAAAACCCGGGGCGGGCAGGTCTTGCTGGCGATTTGCTTTAAAGCCGGCATCGATTCGGGTCCGGAAAGACGAAAAACCGCAACCCCGGCACGGCCCGGCGCGCTGGAAAGGGCGAATATCGTATTCCGGAGCGAAGATGATGGCATAATTTAGGTCGATCTTTTCATCTAACTAATTGCAATATTTAGGATAATTTATTTATATTTAATAATAGATGTAATATTTATATTATTTAAGACACTTCAGACAATCAACCACAGCAATCACCAAAAATGTGGTTGTGTGACCGTCGCTTCGTCCTTAGGTACAAACTATCCGCGTTCATAGTCGAAACCATGACCCAAAACCACAACCAATTAGACGGCGAAACCAGCCCCTACCTCTTGCAGCATAAAGACAACCCGGTCCACTGGATGCCCTGGGGGCCTGAGGCTTTTGCAAGGGCCAAGGAGGAAAACAAACCGATCCTACTCTCCGTCGGTTACGCCGCCTGTCATTGGTGCCATGTCATGGCGCACGAGAGTTTTGAAAACGACGACATCGCAAACCTGATGAACGAACTGTACATCAACATCAAAGTTGATCGCGAAGAGAGGCCGGATGTCGATAATATTTACCAAACCGCTTTGGCCATGCTGGGCGAACACGGCGGTTGGCCGCTGACCATGTTTCTCACGCCCGATGCCGAACCGTTTTGGGGCGGCACGTATTTTCCGCCGACTGCCCGATACGGCCGGCCTGGGTTTAGCGAAATCCTGCGCGCCATCGCCAATACCTACAACACCGAACATGACAAAATCCTTAAAAACGTTACCGCCCTGCGCGACGGCCTGAAAAACATCAGCGAGGCTCGTGGTGGAACCGGCTTATCGATGGCGAAGCTCGACGATGTCGCCGACATCGCGCTCAGCATGGTTGACTCCGTTCACGGCGGGACCACCGGCGCGCCAAAATTTCCGCAGCCAGCTTTTTTTCAGTTTTTGTGGCGGGCCTACAAAAGAACCGGCGAACTTTTTTATCGTGAAGCCGTCACGCTGACCCTCGATAAAATTTGCCAGGGCGGAATATACGACCATCTCGGCGGCGGGTTTGCGCGTTATTCAACGGATCCGATTTGGCTCGCGCCGCATTTCGAAAAAATGCTTTACGACAACGCGCAACTCATCGAGCTGCTAACGGCGGCCTGGCAGGAAACGCAAAGCCCGCTGTATGAGGCCCGCATTCGTGAAACCATCGACTGGGCGTTGCGCGAAATGCGCGCGCCGGCGGACGGACCCCTCGACAAGCCTTACGGCTTTACCAGTGCCTACGACGCCGACAGTGAGGGAGAGGAGGGCAAGTTTTACGTCTGGAGCGAGGCCGAGATCGATGCGTTGCTGGGTGATGATGCCGAAACGTTCAAAGAGGCCTATGACGTGACCCCATACGGCAATTGGGAAAACAAAACGATCCTCAATCGCAGCAAAAATCCCGGTCTCGGCGATACCGGGTTTGAGGCCTCGCTGGCGGCGATGCGAGGTAAGCTGCTTGCGGTTCGCAACCGTCGCGTGTGGCCGTCCTGGGATGATAAAGTTCTCGCCGACTGGAATGGCCTTGTGATCGCGGCGCTCGCACAAGCCGGCGCCTGCTTTGGTGAAAAAAACTGGATCGATGCGGCCAAAAACGCTTTCACGTTCGTTTGCGAAAACATGCGCGATGGCGCGAACGAACATGACCGACTGTTTCACGCCTGGCGCGACGGCAAGGCCAAACACCCGGCCATCATCGATGACTATGCCAACATGGCACGGGCCGCCCTTGTTCTGTTTGAGGTGTCCGGCGAAGCCGCGTATCTGCAACAAGCACGGCAATGGGTTGCAAGCGCAGACGCGCATCATTGGGATGAAAAAGACGGCGGTTATTTTTTGCCCGCCGACGATACCGGCGATCTCATCGTCCGGGCCAAAACCATTCACGACAATGCAACGCCGACCGGTAACGGCACCATGGTCGAGGTGCTCGCGCGGCTTTATTATCTTACCGGTGAAACGCATTTCCGTGACCGCGCCGATAAGATCGTACAAGTTTTCTGCGGCGAGGATTTACAACCGATGATTGCAATGCCGGTTTTGCTGGCCGGCTATGAATTGCTTGAAAAGGCTGTGCAAACCGTTATCGTGAGCGACCGTAATGACGATGTTGCGGAGGCCTTGTTGAATACCGTCTTCAGTGCCCCGGTGCCGAACAGAATCCTCATGCAGATCGACCCCGGCACGCCTTTAGCGGACCATCATCCGGCGGCGGGCAAGGGACAAATCGACGGCAAGCCAACGGCCTATGTATGCATCGGTCCGGCCTGCAGCTTGCCGATCACCGAGACTGCTGATTTGCAGGCTGCCCTTACCGGCAACGGCGCCACGACTGAACGATCGTAACGGAGGAATTGTGATGCCCCATTTGTCCATCAAAAGCCCCTATGGCGATTTAACCCTGTTCGAAGAAGACGATCGCCTGATCGCACTGGAGTGGGGCCGCTCGCCGAACGCGCAAACGACGCCCTTGCTCAAAGAGGCAGAGAGACAGCTGGCCGCATATTTTGACGGTACCCTCAAACAGTTCGACCTGCCGCTCGCGCCACAGGGCACGAAATTTTACAAACAGGTTTGGGCTCATATGCAAACCATCCCGTATGGTTCGGTCGAAACCTATGGCGACGTCGCCGTGAAGCTCGGCAGTGCTCCGCGCGCTGTCGGCGGCGCCTGCGGCCGCAACCCGATCCCGATCATCGTGCCGTGTCACCGTATCGTCGGCGCGGGCGGGCGGTTAACCGGCTATACCGGTGCCGATGGCGTCGAAACGAAACGCTCGCTGTTACGCCTGGAGGGGGTCCATCTAAGCCCGCTGTTCGCTAAGGCCGCTTAAAATCACGCCGCAAATCAAAATAGCCAAGAGGCCACACAGGGAGACATCATGACCAAAGCCGTACGCATTCACGAAACCGGTGGGCCGGAAAAACTGATTTACGAAGACGTTGAAGTTGGCCGGCCGGGCGAAGGACAAGTCCGGTTAAAGCAAACCGCAATCGGCCTGAATTATATCGACGTCTATCATCGAACCGGGCTTTATCCGCTGCCGTTCGATCTGCCGGTCGTCATCGGTACCGAAGCCGCCGGCGTGGTCGAAGAGACCGGCGCGGGCGTTGATGATGTCAAAGCGGGTGACCGGGTTGCTTATGCGCCCGTCGTCGGCAGTTATGCCGAAGCGCGGTTAGTACCGGCAAATCGTCTCATCAAGCTGCCCGATAGCATCGACGATAAAACCGCGGCTGCCATGTTGCTCCAAGGCATGACCGTATCGTATTTGCTGCGCCGAACCTTCCCCGTCAAAAAAGGCCAAACGATCTTGCTCTATGCCGCCGCCGGCGGGGTCGGCCTGATCCTCGCGCAATGGGCGAAGCATCTCGGTGTCACGGTCATCGGTGTTGTGGGCTCGGACGATAAGGCGAAGCTCGCGAAGGCCAACGGTTGCGCGCACACGATCAATTACGCGACGGAAAACGTTCCCGAACGGGTTGCCGAGATAACGGGCGGGGCAAAGGTGCCGGTGGTTTACGATTCGGTCGGCAAAGATACCTTTATGGATTCGCTGGATTGTTTACAGCCCTTGGGCACCATGGTCAGTTTCGGCAATGCTTCGGGCGCGCTGCCGCCGATCGATGCCGGCCTCCTGTCGGCCAAAGGTTCGCTATATTTCACCCGGCCCGGATTGATGCATCACGTCGCCAAGCGCGAAGACCTGCTCGACCTCGCACAATCGTTGTTTGATGTTGTCGAGGGCGGACACGTCAAAATTCACTGCAATCAGGAATACGCCTTAAAAGACATCCAGCAGGTCCATAGGGACCTCGAAGCCCGCAAGACCACGGGCTCGACCGTGATCATCCCTTAAAAGCTATCACATCGTAAAAACCCGCCAAATTGCCGGCGGGTTTTTTGTGTTTGAATTTAGGTGTTCATGGAGTCGAAGAATTCCGCGTTGTTCTTCGAGTTCTTCAGTTTATCGAGCAGGAACTCCATCGAATCGACGACGCCCATCGGCATTAATATCCGCCGCAGCACCCACATTTTCGACAGCGTGCCCTTATCGACGAGCAGCTCTTCCTTACGTGTGCCCGACTTGGTGATGTCGATGGCCGGGAAGATCCGCTTATCAATCAGCTTACGGTCGAGCAGAATTTCCGAGTTGCCGGTGCCTTTAAATTCTTCGAAGATCACTTCGTCCATACGCGATCCGGTATCGACCAGCGCGGTGCCGATGATCGTCATCGAGCCGCCCTCTTCGATATTGCGCGCAGCACCGAAAAAGCGCTTCGGGCGCTGCAGGGCGTTGGCATCGACACCGCCCGTGAGCACCTTGCCCGAAGACGGCACCACCGTGTTGTAAGCGCGCGCGAGACGCGTAATGGAGTCGAGCAGGATCACCACATCGCGCTTATGCTCAACCAAGCGCTTCGCCTTAGCAATGACCATCTCGGCGACCTGAACGTGGCGGGTCGCGGGCTCATCAAATGTTGAACTGACAACCTCTCCCTTCACCGTGCGCTGCATATCGGTCACCTCTTCGGGGCGCTCGTCGATCAACAACACCAACAGATAACATTCGGGATGATTGGCCGCGATGGAGTGGGCAATATTTTGCAGCATAATGGTTTTGCCGGTCCGCGGCGGCGCGACGATCAGGGCGCGCTGGCCTTTACCGATCGGACAAATCAAATCGATGACTCGGCCGGTGTCGTCTTTGTTCTTGTCCTTCGGCTTACGCTCAATCTCCATATCCAGTTTGTCTTCCGGATAGAGCGGCGTCAGGTTATCAAAATTAATGCGATGCTTGACCTCCTCGGGGTCGCCAAAGTTGATGTCGGTGACCTTCAGCAAGGCAAAATACCGCTCACCGTCTTTCGGCGAACGGATTTCGCCCTCGACCGTATCGCCGGTTCTTAAACCGAAACGGCGGACCTGGCTGGGCGAGACGTAAATGTCATCCGGGCCGGGCAGATAATTGGCCTCCGGCGATCGCAAGAAACCGAAGCCATCCTGCAACACCTCTAAAACACCGTCACCGAAAATCGATGTGCCGTTTTCGGCTAGCTTCTTCAAGATGGCGAACATCATCTCCTGCTTGCGCAGGCTGCTCGCATTTTCCACCTCGAGTTTTTCGGCATATTCGAGGAGTTCTTTCGGCGGTTTGGTTTTTAATTCTTTTAATTTCATGGGCGTGACAATCTAGGTTGGATGGGTCGGCGGAATGGGTAAACTGGTGGGACGGCTCGCGGAGTTGAAAATTAACTCACTGATTTTATTGAAAATAATTAAAAACTCAGACGGGCCCGCGGGGCAGATAGTGAGCTTTCATGAAGGGTGGATGCGACGGTAATCCGTATATGATCCGAAGGGACAGATAGGATTAACCAAAGGGAAGCGCAAGTCAAATAAAGAATTTAAGGCGGTCCGGAACACCTGTT
>CALINB010000126.1 GCA_938045325.1 uncultured Rhodospirillales bacterium
TAGCACTTTCGCTTTACAAAGATCTAATTACCGATTCCGTCTGGGCGCAGGCACGTGCCGATATGGGGTACCGCCACGTTCACGCTCCACTGATGATCGATCTAAGAGGGCATCCTTTTATTGATGTCCGTCTTAGCTTTAATTCATTCCTACCGGCTTCAATTGACGGCGAATTTGCAAATAATCTCATCAATTATCAACTTTCGGCTTTAAATGAAGCCCCTGAAATCCATGATAAAATCGAGTTCGAAATTGCAACGACGTGTCGCGATTTTTCATTTGCCAATGACAAACGCCGATTACTCGAAGCGGGTTTTTCCAAAACCCAACTTGATCGTTTTGAGGAAAGCTTATCGGCCTTAACCAATGCAGCCCTTCATCCCGCCGACGCTAATATTGAACGCGATTTGCAATTGATGAACGCCCTACCCCGGCTTTCTGATTCATCGACAATAAACATTTCCGATATCGGCCGCCATCTCGACGATTGCCGCAACTTCGGCACACTGCCGTTTTCCCGACTTGCCCGCCACGGTTTTATCGGTGTGCTTTTCCTTCGATCGCTTGTCAATCGCGGCGTATTTAGCCCAGAAGACCGAAATGCCTTCATGCTAAGCATCCGAACAGTCGCCTCCGACCTGGTCAACGATATGGCGGCCTTAGCCCGTGGCGACCTCGATCATGAGGCATTTCTTGCCCGATACGGTCACTTGAGACCGGGCACCTACGATATTACATCTTACCGTTATGATGAGCGGCCTGATCTTTATCTCCGCCAAACCAGTCAGCTGACTGGATCAACGGTCAGTCCATTTGAACCGTCTCAACAACAATTAGAACAAATCGATTCGCTTTTACATGAATCAGGATATGCGCTTTCAGCACATCAATTTTTGGAATACATCCGAAATAGCATCAAAGCTCGAGAGCTGGCAAAATTTACATTTACAAAATGCGTTAGCGATGTCCTCTCCTTACTTTGCCGCTGGGGCGACAAAATTGGCCTGGATAGAAATGATATTTCGTATTTGACCATCGAAGATATTCGTCTCGACCAAAACGCAGTTGAGCTGCGGGACAAAATCGATAGAGCAAAACAAGAATACCTTTTGACCCGCGCCATTCGTCTGCCGCATCTCATCAAGGAATCCGACGATGTCGATGTTGTGCGTTTACCGCTCGGCCATCCGACATTTATAACCGATATTTCCATCACCGCACCGGCCCGCGTTTTAAAACCTCAAGAAACTGATGAAATAAACGATAAAATCGTTTTGATCGAAAGCGCCGACCCTGGATTTGATTGGATTTTTTCCCATGGGATTGCGGGCCTTGTCACTAAGCACGGTGGCGCCAATTCCCATATGGCGATTCGGTGTGCCGAATTCGGTCTACCGGCAGCAATCGGTTGTGGTGACCGTTTATTCGAATTGCTTGCTTATGCCCAGGTGATTGAGCTCAACTGCGCCGCCCGCAAAGTCGTTGGGCATTAAGACAACATGATTCGTGCCGCACTAACAACACGCATTACCGAAGCTGCTGCTTATGATGAGCCGCGAGACAGCATCAGCCATGATTGGATCGTCAGTTTGGAATCCTGGAATGTTATGCCTGTTTTGGTGCCAAACCGTCTCTCGGATCCGTGTGCATACTTCGATACCTTACAGGCCGATATCTTAATACTGACAGGCGGTGATAATATCGGCGAAACACCCGAGCGTGATGAAACCGAATTGAAACTGATTGACCATACATTGATTGTGGGAAAACCCATCTTGGGTATTTGCCGTGGTATGCAGTTGATTAATCAGCATTTTGGCGGTGCTTTAACGCCGATAAACGGGCACGCGGGATCCTCACATACGATAAAGATCGCCGAACCCTGGCACGAATTTTATCGTGACGAAAGCACGGTCAATTCATTCCACAATTTAGGAATAGCACCTGAGGGACTAGCAGCGAAATTTACCGCATGGGCAACTGACGATACGAAACATATCGAAGCGTTTCATCATACCGAACAACCGATTATCGGCTTGATGTGGCATCCGGAAAGGGAATTGCCTCTTGCGGGCGACCGCCGCGTGTTCGAAAAATTCGCCAAAGAGGGGGCGTTTTGGGCGTAAAGGCTATAGTACTCGCGGCAGGCCGCGGGACACGTCTTGAAGAGATCACCCAGGACAAACCGAAATGTCTCGTCGAATTGGGCGGTAAAAGCCTAATTGAAAGACAATTGTCTTGCTTACGATCAGCTGGAATTGGTGACATTATTTTGGTGACGGGTTATCACGCTGACATGCTCGGCTTAGCGGGGACAAAACAAGTTCAAAACCCGAAATGGGACCAAACGAATATGGTCGAAAGCCTGTTCTGCGCCGAGTCCGAATTCAGTGACGATATTATTATTACCTATGCCGATATCGTCTTTGAGCCCAAAGTAATTACCGCGTTATGCGAAAGCCCGCATGAGATATCCATTGCGATAAATATGAATTGGCAAAGCTTATGGAAGACGCGATTTGCCGACCCCCTTGAAGACGCCGAAAGCTTGCGAATGGATTCACAAGACCGGATTACCGATATCGGTAACCCAGTTGAGAATATCGATGACATACAAGGCCAATACATGGGCTTGATGCGTTTTAAAGCCAAGGGAGTCGCGGCCCTCAAAGAAACCTATGCTGCGCTCGGTTCAATACCACGGGCATGGATGGATAATAGAGCTGTCAAAAACGCCTATATGACGGATTTGCTGATGGAATTGATTTTAACCGGACATAATCTTCATGCCATTCGAATCGACGGCGGTTGGTTAGAAATTGATACCGTAGAAGACTATCGGTTGATGCAGGAGATGTTCAAAGACGGCAGTATTGAAAAATTCTACCGGCCACAAATTTCATAACCAAATTTACATGGCCAACTCTCATCCTAACGTTTTGTTTTTATCTGTTGATGCTCTTCGGGCAGACCGCACAAGTCTGCATGGATACCCGCATAACACGACTCCCAATCTTGTTCGCTTGGCCAAGCGGGCAATTGTATGCGACCAGGCCTCTTCCTTAGCTGCCTTTACGCAGCCTTCCTATCCATCCCTGCTGACATCTTCCCGCCCCTTGTCATGCGGCGGCTACGATCATGGCGCTTTTGGCCGACCCGCTACGGCCTTCGAGGCTTTCCACAATGCCGGCTATGAAACGTATGCCTTTTCAACATTTCAATGGATTAGCCGCATTGCCGGATACGATCGCGGAATCGATCACGAAATATATTTATTTGTACTCAATACCCTTGTCGGTGTTGCCAGCGTTATCTTGCGTAATCAAATTGAACATTTTCGCGACGGCGGCATTGATGCGGAGCAATTGGCCCAGGAATCTGAACCTCATCTACTCCGCTTGTTCGATACGGTCCGATTCTATTGTAAAAGAATCGACGCTCAATCTGCGAATGATATGTCGGAATTCGAGAATTCACAAATATACAATGAATCCTACGACTATAAAAAAATTCAACGCATCGTTGACGCTCATCAAAACGAATTTCTCAAAAACAAAGCGGCGTATGTTCAAAGATATTTTCCGAAACCGTTTGTTGCTAACGAATGGCTAGGCATGGAATGGCGATATGCCCGCTCGAACACCAAACTAATACGGGAAGCCTTTTTTAGAGCCAGCAACACCGTCATGCGCACCTTTGATTCAAGCCGGGCGCAACTTCGGGAAATGGCGCTGAAACGCTATGTTGATGGTGGTGAACTTGCCGATCGACTTATCCGGGCCATTCGTGAACACTCAACCGATAAGCCGTTTTTCATTTGGACACATTTTCTTGATACGCACGTTCCGTACTGCCCGGGACGGGGGCGGGACTGGTATCGCAAGACACCTGATTATCTCGAAGCCGTCGGCCATAATCGTGACCAAGATATCGCCGTTGCTGTCTGCGGACGGCCGCAAACACCAGAGCAATGGAAAACCTGGTCTGATCTATATGATGCGTCGGTTTATTATGTTGATGAACAAATCGGCCGAATTCTTGATATGCTCGACGAGACCGGACTCAGCGAGAATACGATTATTGCCCTCTGTGGCGACCACGGTGAAGAACTCGGAGATCATGGGGATATCAGCCACCATTTCCGGTTCTATAGCCATAATGTCCACGTGCCGATGATGATCGCTGCGCCGGGAATGACCAACTTACGGGTCAGTGCCCTCACGACACTGATGGACCTCGTACCAACGATGGCCAACGCCGCTGGCATACCGATGGTCCCGGAATGGGAAGGCGAAGATATTACTTCAGCCTCCGTCAGTGAGAGATCGCAAGTCGTCCTCGAATCATTTCACGGCGGTAGTTGTGCTTTCGATATTAAGCCGGTTTACATGGCCGTACGCGACGGTCGTTATAATTATTTGTGGAAAGAATACCTCGACCCCAGTGATCGCTATAGCGCTGACACTCATGAACTTTATGACACAACCGTCGATCGAGCGGAAAAGAACAATATTTACGATCCCAACCATCCGGCCGTTTCTGCATTCGATGAAGCCATCAAGAAACGTTTAACCGCCATTCCGGAAATTTCGTCAGAACGTATTGAAGTAGCTTTTACCGGCCACGCTTCCAAAAAAACGACATTAGCCGCATCATGATTATCTGGCTCATCGGTTTATCTGGCGCCGGTAAAACCACCCTCGGCAAAGAACTGTATCACCAGCTTCACGCCGAAACGCGTCACTTGCTGTATCTCGACGGGGACGAATTTCGCGAAATTTTTCGTAACGATGTGGATCACACAATTGAAGGCCGCCGTAAAAATGCTGAGCGGATTTCGCATTTTTGCAAAGTTCTCGACCAACAAAATATTCACGTCATTGCTTCGGTTTTATCTATCTTTCCAGAATGGCAAGAATGGAACCGAAAAAACTTTTCAAAGTATTTTGAAATTTATTTAAAAGTTCCAATCAACGTCCTTGCAGAAAGAGACCCGAAAGATCTTTATCAAAAAGCCCAGGCCGGAGAAATGGATAATGTCGTCGGTATCGATATTCCGTTTCCCGAACCTCTGAATCCGGATCTTATTATCGATCACATCCTGCAGGAATCCGGCATAAAAAAAACTGCCGAATTCATTAGAGATCGTTTACCCCCACTTGATTGAGCCCTTTTCAATTTTAATGCTTGTTACGGGCGCTCTGCTCGTCGGCGAAATCACCGCGGCAACGGCTGTCCACTTTCTCAAACGCACTTGCCAGTGGATTGTTACGCCGCAGGACTTAAGCCCAACAATCGATATTCCCGGGCTGGATAAATTTATAGCACATGGCTGGGACCCTGAACTCGGTTGGTGTCGAAAACCGAACACAAACGGTATTGATACGGGTTGGGGCGAAACCCATGCCGCTTACAGCATTGATCCACTCGGTGCACGTTCAAGCCCCGGATATGCGGATGCCCGAATTTCTGTGTTGGCCTATGGCGATTCGTACACATTTTGCCGGCAGGTCGAAGACACTGAGACATGGCCTGAGCAGTTATCCCACGCACTTAATGCCCGCGTTGCAAACTTTGGTATCGGCAATTACGGCCTTGATCAAGCCTTGTTACGCCTTGAACGTGAATACGATAAATGCCCGGCTCCGGTTGTTATTATTGGTGTCGTTCCGGAAACCATTAGCCGCGTTCTGAGTGTCTGGAAACATTTTAGCGAATACGGAAACACTTTTGCCTTTAAACCGAAATTTTCCCTTTCTGATAAAGACGAATTGGCTCTCATCGAAAATCCCGTTCAAACTTATGAACAGTTTTTTGCAATCGATAAATGTCTGCCTTTACTGCAAAAACAGGACTTCTTTTATCAACGTAAATTTGTGCCGGACATGCTGAGATTTCCATATCTTTGGCATCTGTGGCATTCCCGTAAACGCAATTTACCGTTATTAAAAGCGGCTTTATGCGACCGCATGGCTCATGAAGGGCGCAATGCCTTTAATCAGGTGATGAAGAGAAATATTAATATTGCCGCTGAATTATATTGTGAGCACGAGCCTGTCATGTTGTTAAGGACTATCGTTCAACGGTTTGCAAATTTTACTCGGCAAAAAGGAGCCATTCCGGTACTTGTTTTTTTGCCGCAGCTTTATGATTTACATTTGATCAGATCCGGAGATCACTATTATGCAAATTTTCTCGATCGTATTTCTAACGAATTAGAAATTATTGACTTGGGACCAATGTTTGCCGCTAGCAACAAAGATGCTGATAATTATATCGACGACCGTTACGGCGGTCACTTATCAGCAGCAGGCAATCGTTTAGCGGCGCAAAAAATTGCTGAAACCATCAAGACACTATTGAATGTCACGTGAAATTCGCCGTATCCAATATCGCTCTACCAGCCTATAACCATCGAATTGAATTGTCTCAGTTGGCATCCCTAGGTTTATCAGGCCTGGAGGTCGCGCCAAGCCGAATTTGGCAGGAAACATGGCTGGGCTTAAGTGCTAGTGAAGTTTCAGGCTACCGCCGTGAAGTCGAACAAGCCGGACTCTCCGTCGTCGGGCTACACTCACTTCTCTTTGATCAACCCGAGCTCGGGCTTTTCCAAGACACCCGGACAACCAAGAGGACCTTAGATTTTTTTACGCATTTATCAGGCGTCTGCCGGGATCTTGGTGGCAAAACCTTGATTTGGGGCGGCGGGCGACATCGTGGTGACGTTCCGGAAAATGATGCTTACGACGAGGCAATCTCGTTCATGGGCGAATTAACACATCGAATTGAATCGCACGGCACCTGCTTTTGTTTCGAACCGTTAGGGCCCGCCGATTCGGACTTCATAAATTCCGTTTACGACTCGATCAAGATTGTCGAGGCTGTCAACCACCCGGCGCTCAAGGTTCAGTTAGATGCCAAGGCTTTAGCCGAAAATGGTGAAGTGAAGGAGGCTGTTTTCTGTGATGCCGCACCCTACATTACACATTTCCACGCAAATGAACCGGGACTGGGCGTTATCGGCTCAACAGGGAAAGTACCACATGATCAAATTGCCAGTTTTCTTTATAAAATTAACTATAGCGGATTTGTTTCAATTGAACAGCGCATGCTCGACGCGGGTCGAGCCTTAAAGGATATCGAGGCAAGCTACTTATTTCTTGATACTTCGTATTCTAGGATCGCTTTGTAGATTGCTTTTTAACTCAGACATATTTTTGTTTGTTTTTTTACCGATAACTTTTGTCGGTTTTCTTGTGCTTCGAAAATCGAATCACACAACACCCCTCATTCTTTGGCTTATCGCGGCATCTCTCTTTTTTTATAGCTGGTGGAATCCTAAATACTTACTGCTGATTTTGTCCTCGATAACAGTGAATTATGTTATAGGACGTTGGCTTAATACATTTATAAAATATCCTACAGCGTATCGACGTGCCGTCCTGATTATCGGCATCGCATTTAATTTATCTCTGATTGCGTACTATAAATACGCCGGATTTTTTATTTCAAATTTAAATGCAATCACAAGGTTTGATATACAAATCGAAACCATTGTATTGCCATTGGCAATATCATTTTTCACGTTTCAACAAATTTCATATCTCGTTGATTCATATAAGCTTGAAACAAGACGATACCCCTTCTTGCCGTATTGTTTGTATGTCACTTTTTTCCCGCAACTTATAGCCGGTCCAATTGTTTATCATAAAGAAGCTTTGCCCCAATTTCTCGGCAACGCACTAAAATCAAACGCCTTTGAAAATTTCGCTATTGGCATCAGTATTTTCATCATTGGCTTGGCAAAGAAAATCCTGATTGCGGATAACCTTGCGTTATATGCAACACCCGTATTTGATTCAGCTCAGAACGGCCAAACAATTTCATTTTTTAATGCCTGGACGGGAACGCTTGCTTACACGTTTCAGCTATATTTTGATTTTTCCGGATATTCGGATATGGCAATCGGACTCGCCCGGTTGTTTGGCATAAAGCTGCCGTTCAATTTCAACTCGCCCTACAAGGCACTTTCGATTGTAGATTTTTGGCGACGCTGGCATATGACCTTATCGAGGTTTTTGCGCGATTATCTTTATATACCCTTAGGTGGCAATCGACATGGTCCGGCCCGGCGGCTTATCAATATCATGATTACAATGCTGCTTGGTGGCCTTTGGCATGGTGCAAGTTGGACGTTTGTTATTTGGGGCGGACTGCACGGATTATATATTACAATCAATGTTCTTTGGCGCCGCTTTGCCATGACAACGGCTCTCGGAAACTATGAGAGCCTCCTCTTTTATAAAAGTCTTGCAGCCGTGATTACTTTTATGGCTGTGGTCATCAGTTGGGTCTTTTTCCGGGCTGAAAGCTTCGATGCCGCTATTTCAATCATTCTCGGCCTTATTGGGCAAAACCATTTGGGAACGCCGGACTTAATAGGTTTTTCGATGATTGCCTGCGCGGCCTTAATTGCATTCATGGCCCCGAATAGCCAAACATGGATGAATCTTCAACAACCTTTAAGTGACGCAGCCCCAGCTCAACCGGTTTCTATGCATTTTATTAAACCTTGGCAGGCCGTGCGCAGCTACGCGGTTATTTTCGCCTCACTCGGATTTGCTTCTATTTACATGCTCAGAAACACTTCAGAGTTTCTTTATTTTCAATTTTGATTATGGCAGCCGATACAAGAAAATATACACTTTGGCTCTTGCTGTTGCTTGGACTGTTGCTGTTTCTCAATGGTATTTGGGCCATATCAATTGATGCCTACAAAGTATTCGGATTTACAAATTTCAATCAACGAAACTTTGAACCCAATACCCGATTCTTAAAAATCGAGCATTTAAAATTGAATAAATTTGACGGATTTATTATCGGTAGTTCCCGCGCAAATTTTTATCCAGTAGAGGTGGCCCAAAGATTAACGGGATATAAATTTTATAATTTAAATGCCGACTCAGAAACGACATATGGTGCATATATAAAAATTCATTGGTTGCTTAAAAATAATAAACCAAAAATGATTGTGTGGGCTCTGGATTTCGACCGTTTTTATCTGGATCCAAACCAAACAAACCTTCCGCTATTAAGCATCGAGCATCCGGACGTCTCAAGACAAAACAAGCTGTTATTTTTTTGGAAATATTTTTGGCCTCATCCAAAGCATTATTTAATCGCGCTTTACGGTAATCTGATTAAACACAAAACTTGGTACAAGTTCCAAGTCGATACAGGCGAGTATAAACTTCCCTTATTTGATAGATGGATGAAAAAAGATATAAATTCCTATATCAAAAAACGATTTCCTAATGCCTGGAACCGGTCTTCGCCTAAACCTAATCAAAAACAGATAGAATATTTTGAAAAAGTTATTCAGTTATTTAAAAGGGAAAAAATTGATTTTAAAATTCTCATTAATCCTATTCATCATTTAAGATTTAAATCATTCGATACCAAGGTCTATCAAGATTGGCTAGCCGCAATAACATCGATTGCAGGAAGCGTATGGGATTTTTCCGGCTTAAATTCAGTAACAACGAATAACAGTCTGTATTACGAAAATTCACATTTTACTGCTAAGGTAGGGAAGCTAGCGTTAGATTACGTTTTTAACGAATCTCAATTTCGCGGCCACATACCTAATGATTTCGGAAGACGCTTAACGCCGGACAACTAATCAGAAGCGGCGCCGAAAAAAAATACGTTTGCAAATCACCCGTTAGTTTTTAAACGCGTTAAATCGACTTTCAGGCAAACCCTCACTGAACGTGTTTCGATTGTAAAATAGTGTGCCTGTCTTGCCTCCCGCATCTGATTTGTTTTCGATTCCGGAAGATTTACCCAAACCGTCAGATAAAGAGTCGTCGCATAAACGGTCTAGGGCCTCTGCCGCTTGATGTGCAAGTGGATGACGATGCACAAGCCAATCGTTCACATACAGGCTTTTATCCGGATTAACTGCTGGCAACATAACGGGCAATAAATTGTCCGGATCGCTGACAAGGATATTAATGCCGTTGAGCCATCCGGCTTCGTGTTTTTGCAATGTGGCTTTATCCATATTCGCCGGGTGTGCCGGGCTGTAAGCTTCGAATGCCAGTTTGTACGACGGAAATGATTTTAGAAAATCGACGCTCGACTGGCGGACAAATTCATAATTTGCATCATCAACAATTAACACGCAATTTTCATGTAAGTACGCCTGTACAAATGCTAAGCCCATTATTTGGCTTCGGTAATCGTGTGCGCCATCATAAAAATATACGCCGATTTTCCGGCCTTGAAGGTAGTCATCCAGATGATCAAAAGCTTCCTCAAAGCCTTCATTGATTAATATTGCATTTTCAACATTTAACTTTTCCATCCGCTCTTTAACCAAAGCGAGATTTTTTTGTTCAGGATCGAGGATTGAAAAATCGTCGATACCAAAACAAGAGACATTCGGCTGATCAAGGGCAACAGAAAGCAAGCTTAAACCTTGAAAAACACCAACCTCAAGGTAACACGCATCATCGTAACTTTTGAACAAACCTGCCAGACGCTGCAGCGCACCGACTGTTTTCAGACCGCTAAGTCCGCCCAGAATGTCTTGCCCTTTATTACTGTTAAGCCCCTGCGCATCTGTTTCCCGGAGCGCTGAAAATACATCTTCTAAAAATTTCTTATTGCTTTGCGCCATTGTGTCTCTCTTGGATTTATACGAATGAGTGATGCCGACTATCGCACATATTTCTACTGCTGATAATCCATCTTTGTTCTAGAAAAAGCTTTGTTGTGACAGTACTTCTCCGAACATCCAACAATCTTCCGCCATCGTCGGACTATGATTTTTGGCTCGGCATCGCCGGCACAGCAATGTCGCTCGATACCAGTCGAAAACTTCCGATGCTGGAAAAGTTGCTCGAGGACACTTTCGTGCAAATATTGCCTCTCTGGACAAAGCTCGGCATCGCCATGGCAAACGACCCCGGTGCCGATGCAGCCCGCGCGCCAACAGCAACGGCTTATGGTTCCGATTTCGGCATCTGCTTGGCATGGGAAAAAATTGCTGAAACGCTCATGACCCGCACAGAACGATGCCTGATTGTTTGCGACGATCCATGGCTATTCCGACACCTAGCTGGGCTTTCAGGGATCAATGCCGGACACCCGCCCATATTATGGCCTCAAAAAGCCTACCATTTCATTCGCGGCACGCTTGCACGATTAAAGGTCGCCTTGCGAGTGGCTGTTTTGTCATTAACGGCGCATCCCGTGCGGATTCGAATTTCATCCAACGATTCGGTTCTTTTAGTGTACTCCCACCCTCAAAGCCGTGCCGACAGTTATGATGCCTACTTCGGCGATCTCATGACGAAGATGCCCCGCCTCAAGCGTTTGCTGCATGGCGATAGTACCGGCAATGATTTAAACCGTTTATTGGACGATAAAAGAACGGCGGCCATCCATGCTTGGGGCAATATTGCGGATGCTGTTCGGTTGTTGTTTGTTCGCTGGTCGCCAAAAATGGAAGGCGAAAAGGAACGCTTCCGCTGGCTGATATTACGCGCTGCCGCAATTGAAAATGGCGGGGGTGGACCAGCAATGATTCGCTGGCAATCCTATTGCCAGGAACGCTGGCTAAAACATGTGAAACCCGCTTGTGTCTGCTGGCCTTGGGAAAATCATTCGTGGGAGCGTAATTTATGCCGTTCTGCCAAAAAATATGGCGTTAAAACGCTCGGCTATCAACATACGGCCG
This sequence comes from uncultured Rhodospirillales bacterium, assembly GCA_938045325.1. Taxonomy (GTDB): domain Bacteria; phylum Pseudomonadota; class Alphaproteobacteria; order Rhodospirillales; family CALINB01; genus CALINB01. Next base: position 11,747 of record CALINB010000126.1, read on the forward strand.
TCGGGCCCCATCAAATCAACTATTCGACGGCTACAAACCCGGACGGCCTTAGCAGTATACCGGACATGGTCATCTGCAATGGACCCGCTTATCGAGATGAAATCGCCGCTTGGGGAGTGCCGGCGGAAAGACTGATTATTGGCGGCGCATTGCGTTTCAAAAAATTTCAAAAAAATTGTTACGACCCATCAGGCCCGATATTTATTCCCTTGTCTGCTGATTCCCAGGTCTCGCAACGCCAAATTCGAGCAGCTGAAAAATTAGCCGCTAGTAAAAATCGGGTGCTCATAAAAGAACATCCCATGTACCCCGCAAATTTTCGCGAAACCCAATACATGAGCAGAACAAAACAAATGCTGACGGAACAAAAAGGATTATCCGCAGTCGTATTTTGCACCGGGACTTCAGGCCTTGAGGCCGTCTTAATGGGTGTGCCCACATATAGACTGATTCTTGATGATAAAATTGCCATCGATATATTACCGCTCGACGTCAAAGTGCCAGCCGTAACCCTTGGGGATATCGAAAGCCAAATTAAACTGAACGTTGCCGCTCCTTCAGCCGAATGGGATCAAATATTTTCAGAGCCGGATATGAAAATTTGGAATTTTTTACTATTCGATGATAAACACGCCAATATAACATCGACTTGAAGCAACATCATCAGCCCCATGACGAATAAATCGCTTAAAGTTGCCTTAATCGGATGCGGACGCATCGCCGGACATCATTGCCGCTCTATCGGTGAAGTAGATGGCGTCGACGTTGCCGCCGTTTGCGATCTCATCGAGGACAAGGCGAAAGAATACGCAAGAGACTCTAATGTCCCGTATTTTTCGAATTATCACGATATGCTGAATGATGTTCCGGAGATCGATATCGTTGCCGTGATCACACCCTCCGGCATGCACGCCGAACACGCCGGAGACATCATCGAGTCGTACGGCAAGCATGTTATTATCGAAAAGCCGACGTTCATGCGCCTTGAGCAGGTAGCGTCCACGTATCAAGCCGCCACCGAGCAAGGCACCAAGGTCTTTCCCGTCTTTCAAAATCGCTACAACAAAGCCGTCCAACGTGTAAAAGCCGCATTATCAAGCGGTGAGTTGGGCGATATCCGCATAATGTCGGTGCGGGTCCGTTGGTGCCGACCGCAGCGGTACTACGATTTGGCACCCTGGCGAGGCACCCTATCGCACGACGGCGGTGCGCTAACCAATCAAGGCATTCACCATATCGACCTGCTGCGCTATCTCGGCGGCGAAGTATCGAAAGTCAACGCCACCATGCGAACCTTAGGCGCGGATATCGAGGCAGAAGACACCGTGGTCGCAACAATCGCTTATGATAGCGGCGCCGTCGGCGACCTCGAGGTTACCACTGCGGCACGGCCGGACGATTACGAAGCATCACTTTCCATTGTTGGCTCGGAAGGGTTGGCGCAAATCGGCGGCATTGCCGTCAATGAATTGCAAATCTTTTCACCCGATCCGAATGCCTGCGAAGCCCATAGCGAAGACTTCGTCGGCATTAAGGGCCATGGCGCGGTTTACGGCTATGGCCACACCGCTCTCTATCGCGATATCGTCGCAGATCTGAATGGCACGGTCCCCTATCCGGTATCGCAAGACGATTGCTTAAAAACGTTGAGATTATTGCACGCCTTCTACCGCTCTGATGAAACCGGCGATTGGGCCGAGGCTGATAGCGATCAATCCTCAAACCGTCTCGGCCGGAACAATGACGAAATTTCCAATCTATACCGGACACCCCCATCGTGACGGATCAGCTTAAAGTCGGCATTGCCGGATACGGCGTCGTCGGCCAACGACGCAGGGAAGTCGTCGACCAGCATCCGGACATGAAGACAGTCGCCGTATGCGATCGGGTATTAGAGCACGAAGGCGCCTTTGATGACGGCGTTCGCTATTACGACCGTTTTGAACCGTTGCTCGAAAAAGAAAAACTCGATGTATTAATTGTTTGTCTCACGAACGACATTAACCCGGATGCCACCATTGCCGGCCTGGAAAAAGGCCTTCATGTTTTTTGCGAAAAACCACCGGGTCGCGATCTGTCTGATATTTTAAGGGTCATCGACTGTGAGCGAAATCATCCCAGCTTGAAACTGAAATACGGATTTAACCACCGCTATCACGATTCGGTCCGCGAAGCCCTATCCATTATCCAAAGTGGCGATTTAGGGGCCGTGGTCAATATGCGTGGCATATATGGAAAATCGCAACTCATCACCTTCGGACAAACATCATGGCGCACGGAGCGTGATCTTGCCGGTGGCGGCGTGCTTTTAGATCAAGGAATCCATATGGTCGATTTGCTTCGGCTGTTTGCCGGTGAGTTTGAAGATGTTCACAGCTTTATATCAAACGGTTTTTGGGGTCACGAAGTTGAAGATAACGCCTATGCCTTAATGCGCGCAAAATCAGGGACCGTGGCCATGTTACATTCTTCGGCAACCTCTTGGAGGCACCGTTTTCATTTGGACATTACCTTGGCGAAAGGCGCCTTGACCTTGAGCGGTATTTTATCCGGATCGAAAAGTTATGGCGCGGAAACCCTGACGATTGCCCGCCGCGGCGGAGACGACCAGGGCGATCCACAAGAAGAGACCAAGCGATACAACAACGATCCATCCTGGAGCGATGAAATCGCTGATTTCGCTGATGCTATTTTGAAAAAGAAACCGATTGAACACGGCACATCGCATGACGCCTTAAAAACGATGGAACTGGTCTACCGTATTTATTGTGCCGACAATGAATGGAAATCTCTGTGGAATCTTGACGATTCTCTGCCCGGATAACCGCACGATAGACAATATTCAATGACAACAATTCTTTTACAGCGCGCCATAATTTTCATCGGCGCCGCACTCATTTCATTATTTATTGCAGAATATGCTATACGGTTTACTCAACCCGAATTAAACCCCAACAGTCAAATTCGCTTTCAGCCGGCGACAAAGACCAAACCTGTTCTCGGCCCGCCGAATACATCGTTACGCCAAATTAAAAACACGGGCGACTATAATGTTCTTATCAAATTTAACGAATCGGGATTTCGGGACAAAAAAAATATTGCCGAGGCAAAACCGAACGATTTCGTATTGGTCGGCGATTCATTTACATTCGGTTGGGGCGTTCAAGAAAAATCGAGGATTACAGAACAACTCGAAGCCATCATCCGGCGCCCCGTGTTTAATATTAGCATTCCGACCGGGTTTGACGGTTACGATAGACTTCTTGATTATGCTAAACAACGTGGTGCTAAACTGAAACGCGTCATCATTGCCGCCAGCATGGAAACGGATTTACATCTTTATCAAGAAGAAGATAAAAAGATTATTGGCGCGAAAGAACAAAAGCCACGCGGCAATTGGTTGATGCCGGTTAAAGGATTTCTTGCAACGCACTCCGCTTTGTACGCGCTATCGACAACGCTTATTCACCGCACACCTCTATTAAAATCTATCGCTACGAAACTCGGCATCATTATTCCGAATTTAGAAGGCATTCGAAAATACGAGTTTTCCCAAGCCGTCATCAATTCATCCGCACAACGACTGAAACATATTGCAGAAAAATACGACACGACAATACTCGTCATCCCTTCGCGCGCGCTTTGGCACGGAAATTTTATAAAAATTGAAAACCGCCGGCATCAAGCTTTCGTGCAACGTTTAAACGCGCTCAAACTCGATGTTCTGGACTTAAAGCCCATAATGGAGCGGAATAAAAACCCTCTATCTCTTCATTTTAAAAATGATCCTCATTGGTTGGCTTCCGGCCATAAGCTTGCAGCGCAAGCCTTGGCCAATCACCTGAGAAAACGCTACGGCGATCTCTAATCATTATGCTGTTTAGTTCCAGCCAATTTTTGTTCGCATTTTTACCGCTCACAATTGTGGCGGTATCGCTGCTCGGACATTTTATGGGGAGGCAAGCAGCGCTGATCGGTTTGATCGCGGCGTCGCTGGCTTTCTACGGTTGGTGGAACCCGCCCTATCTCGCATTAATTGGCGCATCGGTCATTGTAAATTTCGCATTCGGCCTGACCCTCTTAAAGGCCCGCTCAAAAATAATTTTGGCCATCGCCGTTATTTTCAACCTGGGCTTACTCGGCTATTACAAATACGCGGGATTCTTCGCCGATATCGCCAACGACCTTTTCGGTACACAGATTGAAACCGGATCGATCATACTGCCTTTAGCCATATCCTTCTTCACGTTCCAACAAATCGCCTATCAGGTTGATGTGTACGAAGGAAAAATTCGCAGCAAAAATTTTGCACACTATTCCCTGTTTGTTTGCTTCTTCCCGCAATTAATCGCCGGGCCGATTGTTCACCACAGAGAGGTAACGCCCCAATTTGAAGATGCCCGGGCATTTCGCTTAACCGCACAAAATATCTTGGCCGGATCGGTCCTGTTTACGATCGGTTTATTTAAAAAAGTCGTTGTTGCCGACGGGCTTGATCCTTACGCCGACGCGCTTTTCGACGCACCTGTATTACAGCCGACACTGATCGATGCCTGGGCCGGCACGTTGGCTTATGGCTTTCAAATTTACTTCGATTTCTCGGCTTATACGGATATGGCGATGGGCCTGGCGCGATTTTTTAACATTCGTCTGCCGCTGAACTTTTTTTCGCCCTACAAGGCGGTCAATATCATCGACTTCTGGCGACGCTGGCACATTACCCTGTCGCGATTTCTACGCGACTATCTCTACATACCGCTCGGTGGGAACCGAAAAGGCAAGCTGCGGCGTTACCTGAACTTACTCATCACCATGCTGCTTGGCGGGCTGTGGCACGGCGCATCTTGGACATTTATCGCTTGGGGCGCATTACATGGCTTTTATCTTGCCATCAACCATGCCTGGCGATCCGTCCGCCGGAGCTTAAAAATCGGCCCGGCCCAACCGACAACACTGAGCCGTGGCGTGGCGCGTCTCGTTACGTTCATCGCCGTTATGATTGCCTGGACTTTTTTCCGGGCCGATTCGTTCAGTGACGCCTTTGCCGTGATTGTCGGCATGGCCGGTTTGAATGGGCTCATTTTACCGCAAGCCTTGGCAGATGCCATGGGCGGAGCCCCGTTCGGCCTCACGGCTGGCGTCACGATTTTAGGCGATCCGGTTTTGTACGTCTGGCTGGCGGTATTATTGATTGCAGTCTGGTGTGCGCCGAACACGCAGGAAATTACGGCAATGTGGCAGCCGTCCCTAGAACCCGAAAATGAGGATTTTCGCCAGGCACTCAAAGCTCCGCAATTGGAACATCCGGCAACAAAACGCCTGAACTGGCTGTTGCCCAGCGCGATCACGCTCGGTCTGGCCTGCCTCTTGATTACCGCCTATCGGGGCGGAAAAACGGCCGAATTTATTTATTTTGCTTTTTAAAGACTTTCTGTAAGCGTTCATAAACGTTTGAGGTAAATTAATTCGATGACCAAATCATCCAGCCCTTTTACGCCTCCAAACTGGGTTCCGGCCGTCGAGCCGGGCATGAAAATTTTAATTGTCGGTGCCAGCGGCGGCCTCGGTTCTTCACTCACCGATATGCTGCTGAAAGGATCGGACTGCATCGTCGGCACCCATGGTGCGACGAAAGCCTATCACGGTGACTCCGATTCGCGGACGATTCCCTTGCAAGCGACGCTCAATTCGGAAGATGATTGCTTGAATCTCGTCGACATGTTTAGTGAACAAGCAAACGGCATCGACGGCATTGTGATTTTAGCAGGCCGGCTAACGAAAACCGATCATTGGGACAATCTAAGCGCGGAAGAATGGGAACAGGACATTCATGTGAATTTGAATATTCCGTTTTACCTTGCCCGCACCGCGATGCGTAAAATGAAAGAACAGAATCTAGGCGGCCGGATCATTTTAAACGGCACCGAATCCGCCATTCACGGCGGCAGCGCACAATCATTTCCTTATGCCATCGCCAAACGGGGAACCGAATGCATGGTTGAGGGCTTAGCCCGCGAAGGGGCGTCTCATGGCATTCTCGTTAATGGCGTGCGGCTCGGTTATATCAAGAGCGGCTTTCATCAGAGATGGCTGAAAAAGGACAAGGAGGCTATGGACATCCGCACGGAACTTGTCCCCCTCAAACGCGGCGGCGAGCCAGAAGAGGCAGCAGCTTTGTTTACATATCTACTCTCCGGATGGTCTACTTTTATAACCGGACAAATGTTTGCGCTTACCGGTGGGGATTGGCTTTGAAATGACGGATAAAATTATCGGCGTCGTTCCCGCCCGCATGGCCGCCAGCCGGTTTCCCGGCAAACCGCTCTATCCGATTTGCGGCAAACCGATGGTCGAGCATGTTTACGAGCGCGCAAAAATGTTCACCCGCTGGGACGTGTTATGCCTCGCGACCTGCGATGAAGAGATCCGCGCGTTCAGCGAAGAAAAAGGCTATCCGGTTATCATGACCGCCGACACCCACACCCGGGCCTTGGACCGTGTCGCCGAGGCCGCCGAAAAGTGCGGCGTGGACATCGCCGACAATGACATTGTCGTCTGCGTTCAGGGCGACGAGCCGATGATGCGTCCCGACATGATCGATACGGTGATTAAGCCGTTCGATGACAACCCGTCCGTGCGCGGCACGATTTTGTCCATGGATATCGTCGATGAGGCGGTCTTCAATAATCCCGATATCCTGAAAATCATTCATGACGTTAAGGGCAACGTTCTATACACGTCCCGCGCACCGATCCCGTATTGCAAGGAATTCACGCCGGAACTCGGCGCCAAACGCATCTATGGTATCTTCGGATTTCGCTGGGAATTTCTGAAATGGTTCACGGGCGAGCCCGAATCGCCTCTGGAACTCAAGGAAGCCTGCGACTCGAACCGAATCTGCGATAACGGCGGCGGCCAAGTCATCGCGCCTTATCCATATATCCCATCGTTTTCCGTCGACAGTCCGGCGGACAAAGATAAAGTGGAAGCGCACATGCAAGACGATCCCTTGTGGGGAGCCTATTAAATGGCAAAACCATTAACCGGAAAATCAGCACTGGTCACGGGCGGGACCCGCGGCATTGGCCAAGCAACGGCAACGGGCTTGCTGGAAGCCGGCGCCGACGTCATCGTTACCGGCACCAAACCCAACGGTACAGCACCACAAGGGTGCGATTATCAAGCCGTCGATTTCGCCGATCCGCAAGCAACAAAAAGTTTTGCGGATTCTTTATCGGGCCGCAGCATCGATATTCTGGTCAACAATTCCGGGATCAACAAAATCTCGCCATTTGAAGAAATCGATCCGGAAGATTTTGCCCGTATTCAGCAAGTCAACGTCACGGCGCCCTTTTTGTTGTGCCAAGCTGTCATTCCGGCGATGAAGGCAAAAAGCTGGGGGCGCATTGTTAATGTCAGTTCGATCTGGTCCATCATCGGAAAACCGCAACGAAGTTCGTATGCCGCCAGCAAATCGGCCCTCGTCGGCATGACGACAACTCTCGCCGCCGAAGTCGCGCGCGATGGCATTCTGGCGAATTGTGTTTCGCCAGGGCCCATTGATACCGAATTGACGCGGAACGTTCTTGGTGAGGATGGCATGAGGGAAATCGCGAAAGATATTCCGATGAACCGACTCGGGCGGGCCGAGGAGGTCGCGGCCTTGATCGTTTGGCTGGCGGGCTCCGAGAACACCTATATCAGCGGCCAGAACATCGCAATCGACGGCGGGTTTACACGTGCCTAACGTCCTCGAAATCCAATCCCACAAAGGTCCGTATACGGTTACGTTCGGTGATTGCCAAGCACGCGCCGCCAATCACGAAGCGCTCGCAAAAACCCACGTTATCGTCGACCGACGCATCGCTGAATTGCACGCAGACAAACTTAAGGCTTATTTATCTTTGCCGTCGGTTCTAATCCTCGAGGCGATCGAGGAAAATAAATCTCTCGATAAAATGCCGGCGTATGTCGATCATCTGGTCAAGCACAGCATCCGCCGCGATCATGTACTGCTTGCCATCGGTGGCGGCATCATCCAGGACATTACGTGTTTTCTGGCGGCAACCCTGTTACGTGGCGTGCCCTGGCACTTTTTCCCGACGACGCTGTTAGCCCAAGCCGATTCCTGTATCGGTTCGAAAAGCTCGATCAACAGCGGCGGCGCAAAAAATATTCTCGGCACGTTTACGCCGCCGCAGCGCGTCACGATCGACAAAGATTTTTTGAATTCCCTCGATGACCGGGAAATCCGCTCCGGCTTGGGCGAGA
>CALINB010000127.1 GCA_938045325.1 uncultured Rhodospirillales bacterium
TTCAAACGCGTGTTCGGCATGCGCGCCCTGATTGAATTCATTAAAGGTATTTTTAAATTGTCATTGGTCGGGCTTGTCGCGTTTGCCTTAGCGTTGCCGATGATGCTGGACATCGAACTGCTGCCGACCCTTGAATTGGTCAAGACCCTTGACCGGATGCACATGACGGTCCTGTTGCTGATGGCCGGCACCATTGCGGTCATGACCGTGATCGCGGCCCTCGACTTCGCCTATCAGAAATACAGCAACCATCAGCAGATGAAGATGACCAAGCAGGAGGTCAAGGACGAGTACAAGCAGCAGGAAGGCGATCCTCAGGTTAAGGCGCGAATCAGGCAGCTCAGAATGGAGCGGGCCCGCCAGCGGATGATGGCCGCGGTACCCAATGCAGATGTCGTGATCACCAACCCAACCCACTATGCGGTTGCGCTGGAATACAAAATGGATTCCATGCCGGCCCCTAAATTATTGGCGAAAGGCGTGGATGAGGTGGCCTATCGCATCCGCGATGTTGCCGAGAAAAACGACATTCCGGTTGTCGAGAATCCGCCGCTCGCACGGGCCCTATATGCGGCTGTTGACCTGGATGAAGAAATCCCCGAAGAACATTATATGGCGGTGGCCGAAGTCATCGGTTACGTCATGCGCCTTAAAGGCCAAATTTCGGATTAAGCGGCCCTGGACGGGACATTGAGGGGAAGCGTGCCGACACCGTTATCGAAATCGTTGAAAGAAAAATTATTCGGCGGCTTGGACGCGAGCGCCTGGCTGACCAAAAGCCCGGCACCCTGGAGCGTCGGCGCGGGCGTGTTGAGCGCGGCAGCCGCATTGGTGTACTGGCAATTGCCCGAGCAAACCGCCGCGGTGGTCGCGTTGGCCTCCCTGGCTGTCATGTCGCTTGCCGGCTTAGTGTGGACGGTGTTTCGCATCAGGCCCAATAATCCGACCGCCGATATCTTCCTTGCCGCCGCCGAAACTAATCCGGATGCGCGTCTGATCACCAAGCAAGACGGCGGTTTCGTTTATGCCAACGCGGCGTTTCACCGTTTGTTTTCGATGGCGAACTCTTTGGACGCCATCGCTGCGACGTTAAGCGACGGCGAAGAGGCGTTCGAGTCGTTCAAGCGCTTGCGCGCCGCTGCCGTTGCCGGTGTGCCCGGTGAAGCCACATTCCCCATTCACGTGCCGTCCGTCGGGCGCGAGTGGCGCGAGGTTACGGTTTCACCCGTACCGGGACACGAAGGGTTGGCGTTATGGCGCGCGCGCGATGTGACCGCGGCGCGAGAACTCGCAACCGCCCAACGGGCCGAGGACGAACGCTTCGCCGATTATCTCGACGAGTTGCCCGCTGGTTTTTTCTCCGCCGATGCCAACGGGCGCATCCAATATGCCAACCGCACGACCGCGCGCTGGTTGACCGGGGATCCCGACAGCCGCGCGTTGATTGGCCATAAGTTCGCCAATTTCGTTGTCGAAACCGAAATTCCCGACACCACGACGTTGGAGCCGGGCGAAGAGCCTGAACATGGCGACGTCACCTTAAAGCGTCTCGACGGTTCGACGTTCAAAGCGAGTCTCATTCAATCGGAACGCGACGGTGCAGACGGCGACATGATTTACAGCCGTTCGATCCTGTTGCGTGACGTCACCTGGCGCAATGAAACGCAATACGTGCAATCGATCCAGCGCCTGCATTGGCTGTTCGACGAAGCCCCCGTCGGCATCGTCGTGCTCGATCTCAACGGCAACGTTATCGAATGCAACAAGGCGTTTCTGGGGCTGCTCGGCCTGCATCGCGAGGCCGTCATCGACCGGCCGTTTGCCGACCGGCTCAGTAAGGAGGACCGCAACGAGGTCGCGGGACAGCTCTCAAAGATCGTCATGGGCGTATCGCGCGCCGCCCATCACGAAGTGCGCATGCCCGGCGCCAATCAGCGCGAGTTGATCACGTCGCTGTATGCGAGCCGCATCGAGGACGCCAGTGGCGACGTCACCGGGTTGATCCTGCACTTTATCGACACCACCGATCAGAAAAACTTGGAAGTTCAATTCGCGCAATCACAGAAGATGCAGGCAGTCGGCCAGCTCGCCGGCGGGGTCGCGCACGATTTTAACAACTTGCTCACCGCGATGATCGGTTTTACCGACCTCTTGCTTGAACGCCACGGACCTGAGGATCCGTCGTTCGCGGATATCATGCAGATCCGCCAAAACGCCAACCGCGCGACCAATCTGGTGCGCCAGTTGCTCGCATTTTCGCGCAAACAAACCTTGGAACCCGAAATCCTGACGCTGACGGAAGTCATTTCCGAGCTCACCAATCTGCTGGGCCGCTTGCTCGGCGAACAGGTCGAGCTCGAACTCAGTCATGGCAACGATCTCGGTCTCGTACGTGTCGATCGTGGCCAGTTCGAGCAGGTCATCGTTAATCTCGCGGTGAATGCGCGCGACGCCATGCCGGGCGGGGGCACGCTCACGGTACGTACGGAAAACATCCTGATCCGCGAACCGGTGCAGCGTGGCATCGAGGTTATGCCGCCGGGCGATTACATCCTCGTTGAGGTGAGCGACACGGGTGCCGGCATCGCGAAAGAAAACATCGGCCATATTTTCGAGCCGTTTTTCTCCACCAAGGATGTCGGCGCGGGTACCGGTTTAGGTTTGTCCACCGTCTACGGCATCGTCAAGCAGACCGGCGGTTTCATCACCGTGGATAGCGCGCCGGGTGAGGGCACCACGTTCACGATTTATCTGCCGCGCTACGACGACGGCTCGGCGCGATCGGATGACACGCCCCCGGCGGGTGATTTGTTCGCACCTGAAACCATGGCAGGCACGCGCAGTTCGCCTCATAACGCCAAGCAAAATACGGCGGCCCCCGCGCTGCGCCCACGTAAAAAATCTGAAACGGCGGAGAAAGATTTGACCGGCGCGGGCACGATCTTATTGGTTGAAGATGAAGATGCCGTGCGTCAGTTCGGCAAGCGCGCGCTCACCAACAAGGGTTACACGGTGCTTGAGGCCAACAACGGCGAAGCCGCCCTTGATGTCATTAACGGCACGGATGAAACCATCGATCTTATCATCTCGGATGTCGTCATGCCCGGCATGGACGGCAACACGCTGGTGCAGCTCATCCGCCACGAGATACCGGAGCTGAAAGTTATACTCATGTCTGGTTACGCCGAAGACGTGCTCACCGACGACAACTCTCTCGCCGACGATATCCACTTCCTGCCGAAACCGTTTACGCTGAGCGACCTCGCCGCGTTGGTGAAAAAAGTGATGACGGAGTAGGGGGATTTAGTCGTTCGGCAGTTTGCAGTGTGCGGAACCTAAATCACCGTCGAACTCGGCGATCACGTCCGCGCCCGCATCGACCGGGATCGGCCCGGTGGCGGCCCCGGTGCTGATCCATTGCCCGGCTTTGAGGTCTATGTTTCTTGCTGCGAGTTTGTCGGCGAGCCAAATGATCGAATTAAACGGATGGCCGAGCACATTCGCACCATTCGAGGTTACGATCACCTCGCCGTTGATGATGTGTTTCACGCCGTGTGAGGGGAGGTCAAACTTTTGCCAATCCGAAACACCCGCGCCGAAGATGAAAGCGAAGTTGCCGGCAAAGTCCATGGAGTGGGCCGGGCGCGGCAGGCTGTCGCGTGACTTGAACCGCTGCCCGGTGATCTCGACGGCCGGGTGTAGGGTGGCAACCGCATCGGCGACCTGTTCAATGGTGTAAGGCGTGCCGGCGGCCGGCAGGTCTTTACCGAGGATCACGGCAAACTCGCATTCGATGGCGCGGATCGAGGGCGCGCCTTTCTCGAACGTGTGGCCGTTTTCGTAAATAAACTCCGAATAGACCGGCCCGTAGGCGGGCTCGGTGAGACCGGCGGCCTTTTGCAGCTCGGCGTTGGTGCGTGCCACCTTCCAGCCCGCGTGCGTAATGTCCGGATGCGCGAGCAGGGTGTTTTCCACCGCGAGCGCTTCTTCCGCCGTGGAGGCTTTGCAATCGTCGGGAATATCGTCGAGCAACGTTTTCTCGAGATGGGCCTTGAGCAGAACGTCGGCGGTTTTAGCAGCATCGAACATGGAGGTCTCCTCGGTGGGTGTTTATCTTTACGGGGACAGAAAGAGCAGCGGCGTAAATGTTATAAAGAGTGCGGCACGGATGCAAATAGCATAAATATTTTCACCGGCACTGTGAGTGCTGTCTGCGAAATTTACCCGTTTTTCTATCGCTGGCCGATCAGATGCTTGCCCACTTTGCGGCCGAACAGGCGTTCGGCGTTTTTGTAAGCGATTTTTTCCGCGATCTCCCGGGATAGAAGGCTGAGCCACATCCGGTTCAATTCGACCAGTTCCGCGTACGCCGCCCATTGATCGTTCACCCAGGTATCGGTGCCGACCATGAAGCGGTCCGGGAACCGCTCGAGCACCCGGCGCCAAGCGGGGTCGAGTTTATTGCGCGATACGATGATGTCGTTTTCCCGGTAGGAGGTGTCGGCGTAAAGCGTGTCGTATTTCGCCATCATGCGCTCGACGATGTCAGGAGGCGAGGACATGCCCGCATGCGCCCAAATGATTTTAAGGTTAGGTTCGAATGAGTAAAACAATTCCACCGGTTTGTGGTCCGAGTGCACGTGAATGACGATGTCTTTTTCTTTCGCAACCTTGGCGATTTTCTTAAGCAACGGTTTATCGTCGGCGTTCAATTGATGCAGATGAAACTCGCCGATGCCTCGGTGCGGATATTTCTTCAACCGCTTCATAATGTAATCAAACATGCCGTCCGCGGTCGTCCAGTTCGACGAGCCGATGCCGCTGTGATAGGGGCGCAACTCGGGCACGATGCGTTTCGGCGCATATTCCCACAATTTAATCGTGCCTTCATCGGGAGTGGACGAGACCAGCGCCATGGCGACGCCTGACTTATCCATCAGCTCGATCACCGTCGCCGGCGGGAAGGGACCCCAGGCTTCGGTTTTGTAATGAACATGCGCATCGAACAGCGGCAGCGTTTTGGCGCCCTCGCCGATGTGCTTATCATCAGCAACGGATTCTGTTGCGAATGTGCTTAGAACGGTGAAAATAATTATGGATACAGTATGTTTAATGACGGTTGTGATCTGCACGGTGTAAAATTCCTTGCTACGACCTACGTTTTGTTTATGCCGAGGATAATACTGTCCCCATAATTAATGAATTTCATTGTCATGGCGTGTTGGTTTTGAGAAACCCGATGACCGTATCGCGTTGGGCATCGGCGTGATCGGGTTGTTCCCAATCTTTCAAGAACTCCGTGCCGTCGGGCAAGAGCTCTTCTAATTCCGCACTGGTGACGGCCGGGTGCGGCTTGTCTTTGCCGTGCAACAGCATTGCAGGCGTTTTAAGCGTGCGAATGAAATCCTTGCTGACGGAAAACACCAGATCGGGGCTCGCGCAATTTTCGCCGAACATGTTCGCTTTAAATGATGCGACCGCTTCGGGTTTGATGTCGTCGCGGGTTTCCATCAATTCCGCCGACCAATCATCGACGTTATCCGGAAAATAGGTCGGGAATTCCGGATGCCGGCCGATGGGATTTTGCAGCACTACCGAACACACGCGCTCCGGTGCGAGGCGCGCGATGTTCAAACAATAAGATGCCCCGATACATGCACCGATGGTGTGAAATTTCTCAAGCCCAAGATGATCCATGATCGCGAGCTGATCGTGTGCGTAGGTATCCCAACCGTGATCAGCCTCAATCGCGCCTGATGAGTTCCGCGCGTTGCGCTGATCCATCGCGATCACATGAAACTGATCGGCGAGCACTTCGGTCCAATTTAAGACTGCGCGTTCTTCGCCGTCCGGGCGAGGCCCCCATTTTTCGATGCTGGCCCACACGCTGCCCGGTGAAAACAACAGCACCGGAAAGCCCGAGCCGTATTCTTCGTAATAGAGTTCCGCGTCATCACGCTTGCAATAGGGCATTGGGTATTTCCTTAAGGATTTTTGCGTTAATTAGCATTCAGGGCTCTCGGCAATATACTGCCCATAACAGGGACCGAACAAGGTCGGTCACTACAACCTATGATGCTTGCTAATTACGTTGTCCATCCTGCCTAAATGGCTGAGTATCCCGCGATCAATTCCTCACTTGGCTCGGCATAAAAGCTTTTGAGGTCATCTAAGGTGGGTGCAAATTTTTCATCTCGCGTCGGACCGGAAATTCTGTACCCACGGCCTCTGGATCCTCTATCGATATGCATAATGATTTCGCCGGTGCCGTGAACCATAAGCGTGAAGTAAGGTTCGCCGCTATCTGCTCTTGCAGCTAAATATGTGCATCGTCTACCGTAGAGAATTCTAAAATTAAAAAGGTCACGAAACACCTGCCGCTCACGTTCCGACCAATCGCGTTTTGGATTGTGCAATTTTACAACAGTCATTTTGAGATTCCTTTTCTGAAAGGCCGTTATTTTTTTAATCCGTTTTCCAACGTTTCTTGTGTTGGAGCTCCCATAAGTGAATCAAATGCTATGGGTGCATAATACATGCTCATATTTTTCTTAAAGATAATGGTGTCCACCTCAAGGGTGTCGGCATAGTCATCCCAATGCTATTGCGGCAACGCGGGACCGCCCGTCTCAATTGCTGAGATCATTGTGTTAGAATAACCATCCAGGCGTTGCGACAGTTGTTCCTGCGTTAAATTGAGTTCTAATCTTCGTGCCCTTAACCACCGGCCACCGTGTATTCGCCTGGCCCGATAGCCTAATTTCCCAGTGCGCATTTCCTTTTCGCTGCGACTGCGTTCCACGCCTTGTTCGTCAATGACAAAATCAACCATTGGCTTCTCTCTTTGTTAAAATTCCATGTTTTTATGGAATAACAAAAACCAACCAATGACTATTATCCAGTGGTATAGGGGTATGCAGGTTAAAGGGGGAGGGAGCTTATGCAGGCAACGCTGTGAAGTTTTTTATGCCTGTAAATACTTGTTTTGTTCCAGCCATATTGCTTGGCGATGGCTTCGATGTCGGCGGTTTTTTTTAGTTGAGCCTTGTAATCTTTCTTGGTGTCCCGAAAATCGTAAATACGCCTGATCATTTGCCGGATCGATAGTCTTGGTTCGGATACCGTGTGGTAAAAATTTGTTTTGCCGCCAATATTAAATAGGTGGTGTATTTGCGCGGTCGATATCCAGGTCATGAGGCCGGTCGATACTACCAAATCGGCATCAATCGTTGTTAATGTAATAAGGTCGGCACATTCGAACGAGGTATTTTGAGATGCGTTTCTCTCCTTTGCCTTCTCGATGGCGGCCATGGATATATCAATTCCTCTATATGTTTTTGCCCCTAAATTTATAAGTTCGCCGCAAAGTCGTCCCGTACCGCAGCCAAACTCCAAGACGCGCTTTCCTTGAACATACGGAGCAAGGTGTTTTAAAACTGTTTGAAACCGAAATTGGACGGCCTCAGGCGGATTGCGTGACCAGCTTAAAAACCGTGAGCGTGTGTCGTCGCGCTCGCCGTAGATGTCGGCGTCCCAAGCAAGGATTCGATTTTCCCAATACTCTTTCGCGCTGGTCATAATGATAGAAATTTAAATCACGTTGTCTTTGCGAAGGCTTCGATATCGAGGCCCAGTAATTGAGCTGCGTTGCCGCCCATGATCTTCGCTTTATCGTCGTCGCCTAATCCTTGAACGCTATTAACATGGCCGACCGGATCGGGTTCCGCCATATCGTACGGGTAATCGGTGCCCATCACCACCTGATCGGCGCCCCAGGTTTCAATCATATAGCGGAGCTGATGCTCGCTAAAGACGACGGTATCGAAATAGAGCTTCTTGATGTACTCACTCGGCGGCTTATCGATGTTGATCCGGCAATCGTCGCGCAGATGATAGGGATGATCAAACCGCCCGGAGTAGGCCGGGATATAGCCGCCGCCGTGGGCGATGCATATCTTGAGCCCTGAATACTTTTCCAAGTACCCATCAAACACGAGATGCCCGACGGCGAGGGCGGACTCCAACGGATGGCCGATGGTGTTGCGGAAGTAATGATCGCCCAAGCGCTCCTTGTACGACGTGCCGATGGGATGGATGAAAATCAACACACCCATTTCCTCGATGCGCTGAAATAATTTTTCGAGGCCGGCGCGCGTTAAATCTTCGCCGTTCACGTTTGTTGAAATCTCAACACCGCGAAATCCAAGATCATTCACGCAGCGTTCCAGCTCGGCAATCGCCATATCGACATCTTGCAGCGGCAACGTGCCTAAGCCGACGAACCGGTCCGGGTGGCTGGCAACCGTTTCGGCAATCGTATCGTTGACCACGACAGATGTGTCGCGCGCAAACTCGGCCGGTTTGTCATAGTTGTAATGAAAAGGTGCCGGCGAGATGGCCTGAACATCGATGCCTTGTGCGTCCATATCTTTGAGGCGTTCATCGGCATCGCTCAATTTCGTGCGCAGCGATGTCTGCAGCGCATCGTTAATCGCAACCGTGAGTGGGTTGTTATCCACCGTGCCGCCGTACAAATTCGGCAAGGATGTTAACATCTCATCGGCTTGATAGACGTGAACATGACAGTGAATATCGACGGTAAAAAATTTGTTGCCGTTCCGAACTGCCTCAACATGACTGTGAGCGTGATTGTGTCCGGTTCCGTGTCCATGAACATCTGCCGGGGCGTGATGTGCGCATTTAAAAAACATTGTTGTCCTTATTGTCTTTTTTGTTGTGTTGAGTGAACGAGGTCGTCCTTTTGTTATCCGTGTGCGACAAAACCACCGTCCACAAAAAGCGTTTGTCCCGTGACAAAATCGGACGCCGGGCTCGCCAGATACACCGCCGCCGCCAATAAATCGTCGGTTTCCGCGATGCGGCCGAGCGGAATGCGCGCGGTCACCGCGTCTTCGAATTTGGCAAGATATTGGGCTCGGCTTGGTGTGCGCACGGCCGTCGGCGCCAGTGAATTAATGCGAATGCCTTCCGGCCCCCATTCAACGGCGAGCGATTCCGTTAAATGACTGATCGCCGCCTTAATGGCCGAATAGACCGAGCGGGTCGGGATGGTGGCGCGGGCATAGGTTGAGCTTAAGTTGATGATCTTGCCGTACCCCGCCTCGCGCATGAGTGTGCCGAGGATCGTGCAGGCGAAGTAGGTGCCTTTGAGGCTGGTATCGATGGATTTGTTCCATTCCGGTTCGGTCGTGTCCCAGGCGAGCGCCTCAATCGTATAGGCCGCCCCATTGATAAGAATATGCAGTGCGCCGAATTGATCGCGAACGAAATCGCGCAGGCCCTCGATCTGATCGACTTGCGAAATATCGATCGAGTAGGGCTCGGCGCGCCGGCCCATGTCCTTAATCTCGGCAACCAGCCCGTCGAGTTTACTTTTGTCACGGCTGCAGACGACGACGTCCGCGCCGGCATGGGCGAGACCGAGCGATAGGGCGCGGCCGATCCCCTCGCTTGCCCCGGTGATAACCGCCACCCGGCCATCAAGACGAAAGCTATCAAGAATATCGGGGGTGGAACCAGAGCTGGGTTTTGGCATGAGTAGATCTTTCCTTTGAATTTAGTATTTAGGGGGACAGTATGACTAATAATGTATGTCTCCAAATGTCATAGAGTAAGCATATTACTGCTTCGAAATAATCCATGCCGACAGTAATACTGTCCCCCTAAATAGTATAACCTGAAACAAAAGGGATTCGCCGGTTTTTGCCCTGAACACAATGAGAACTTGGCCTTAAAAAACGTTTTATAACAACAACTTAAAAATTGCCTTGCCAATGAGAACAAAACGTGTACATTTTGCTTATGAACGTTGTCAGCGGGGCGCCGGCCCATAACCGGACAGTCCTTGACAGCCACCCTGATTCAAGAGATTGAGGAGGATCCCATGGCCAAGACGAGTAAAGCCGCCAACACCGATAACACCGTGGTTCGCATGCCCGACAGAGACGACGCAGAAAAAAATAAGGCCCTCGACGCCGCCCTCGGGCAAATCGAGCGCTCTTTCGGCAAGGGATCGATCATGAAGCTCGGCCAGCAGGACGTGATCGAGGCCGACGCGATTTCGACCGGCTCGCTCGGTTTGGACATCGGGCTCGGTATCGGCGGCTTGCCGCGCGGCCGGGTGGTCGAGATTTACGGCCCGGAGAGTTCCGGTAAAACCACGTTGGCATTGCATGCGGTCGCCGAAGCGCAAAAGAAGGGCGGCACGTGCGCCTTTATCGATGCCGAACACGCGCTCGATCCGGTGTACGCGAAAAAACTCGGCGTCGATGTCGAGGAACTTCTGATTTCACAGCCCGATGCGGGCGAACAGGCGCTCGAGATCGCCGATACGCTGGTGCGCTCCGGCGCGGTCGATGTTTTGGTCGTCGATAGTGTCGCCGCTTTGGTGCCGCGCGCCGAACTCGAAGGCGAGATGGGCGATTCCCACATGGGGCTGCAGGCCCGTTTGATGAGCCAGGCGCTGCGCAAGCTGACCTCGTCGGTCGCGCGCTCAAACACGCTGATCATCTTCATCAACCAAATCCGCATGAAGATCGGCGTCATGTTCGGCAACCCGGAAACCACAACCGGGGGTAACGCGCTCAAGTTTTATGCCTCCATGCGATTGGAAATCCGGCGCATTGGCGCGATCAAGGACCGCGACGAAGTGGTCGGCAACCAAACCCGCGTGAAGGTGGTGAAAAACAAACTCGCACCGCCGTTCAAGATGATCGAATTCGACATCATGTACGGCGAAGGCATCTCGAAGATGGGCGAACTGCTCGACTTGGGCGTGACCGCCGGTATCGTCGAGAAGTCCGGCTCCTGGTTCTCGTACAATTCTGAACGGGTCGGCCAGGGCCGCGAGAACGCCAAGACCTTCCTGCGCGAAAACCCCGACATCGCCGAGGAGATCGAAATGAAAATCCGCGAAAACGCCGGATTGGTCTCCGAGAAGATGCTCGAAGGCGTGGACGAAGAGGGTGACGACGATAACGTCGAATCGATCATGCCCGCAGAAGACGCAGCCGAAGACGAGGCCAAAGAAGCGTAAGGAGAACCCCATACCCTGAGCGCCCACTCAGGTCCCGCGGTTTTGCCCAGGAACCGCGAACTCGAAAAGTGCGGCCTGCTGTTGCCAAAGGACATCGTCCGCCAAGGCCTAGAAGGCAGATACCCACCGCCCACATAACATCAAAAGGGTTCCGCACTGATCCAAGACAGCCCCGGCGTCCCCCCGCCGGGGCTGATTTTTGTCCGGTTTCCTGTGATATGCCGCCGCCTCTCCTTCGACTGGGCTTTCAGCCCGCACAGGATGAGGCTGGCTGCATCATAAAAAGGGCCTCACCCTGAGCCTGTCGAAGGGTGACGGTTAACGGCTCAACTACGCGCTTTTCTGGACTTTGCCGGTGGGCCCCTGTAAAAGCACTCCTCGCAGTCATTCGCGCGGAAATCGTTTCTTTTCCGGGCCTTAAGCCCTACATTGAGTCTCATGCAATCGGTTAACGACATACGCAAAGCCTATCTGGATTATTTTGCCGACGAGGGTCACGCCGTCATCGACAGCAGCCCCTTGGTACCGCGCAACGACCCGACCTTGATGTTCACTAACGCGGGTATGGTCCAATTCAAAAACGTCTTCACCGGGGTTGAGTCCCGCGATTACACCCGCGCGACCACCTCGCAAAAATGCGTGCGCGCCGGCGGCAAGCATAACGATCTCGAAAACGTCGGCTACACCGCGCGCCACCACACGTTTTTCGAGATGCTCGGCAATTTTTCCTTCGGCGATTACTTCAAGAAGGAGGCGATTCCGTTCGCGTGGACGCTGCTCACCGACATCTGGAAG
>CALINB010000128.1 GCA_938045325.1 uncultured Rhodospirillales bacterium
GGTTTTCGGGTCGACATGAGCGATATTCGACAAATGAATCGACGCCTCTTTATTAACAATGCCGCCGGCATTTGTTTGTGTCGCTCGTGTATGACGCTTAACCATGTTCACGCCCTGCACAAGTGCCCGGTCCTCTTTCGACATAACGCGAAGCACTTCGCCGCTTTGGCCTTTATTACGGCCGGACAGGACAACAACGCGATCACCTTTTTTAATGCGTGCCGACATCACAAGACCTCCGGCGCTAACGAGATAATTTTCATGTAACGTTTTGCGCGCAATTCACGGGTTACAGGACCAAAAATCCGCGTGCCGATCGGTTCACCTTGCTGGTTAATCAATACTGCCGCATTACGGTCAAACCGGATGGCCGAACCGTCGGGACGGCGAATATCTTTTGCCGTACGAACAACAACAGCTTTCGCGACATCGCCTTTTTTAACACGGCCACGGGGAATTGCCTCTTTCACGGAAACGACAATCACATCACCAACGGATGCATACTTTCGTTTTGAGCCGCCGAGCACTTTAATGCATTGCACCCGCCGTGCACCCGAGTTATCGGCAACATCCAAGTTTGATTCGACCTGGATCATCGTTCCATTCCTTCACTATTTTTATCGTTATTGTTAGGCATTTTCATAAACAACTTCCCAGGTTTTCCGCTTCGATATTGGGCGGCACTCCTGGATGTTAACGGTGTCACCTTCTTTGCATCGATTTTCAGAATCGTGCGCCGAATACTTCTTACTCTTACGAATAAACTTCTTATAAAGCGGGTGCATCACGCGACGTTCGACCTTAACGACAACGGTTTTGTCCATTTTATCGCTGACAACAAGACCTCTGAGTACGCGTTTTGGCATCGTTTCTTTTCCTAAGCGGCAGCAGCGGCTTTCGACCGCTCGCTGATAATTGTTTTAATCACGGCAATTTCACGGCGGACCTGACGAACCCGGGCCGTATTCTCAAGCTGACCGCTGGCCGCTTGAAAACGCAAGTTAAAGGCTTCCTTGCGCAAATCACGCAATTGCCCATTCAGCTCATCATCGGTTTTCGTTCTCAAGTCTGCCGCACTCATCGTTTTATTCCTCCGTCACACGCGAAACAAAGCGTGTTTTAAGCGGAAGCTTCGCAGAAGCTAATTCCATGGCCCGGCGGGCAACCGACACCGGCACACCATCA
Organism: uncultured Rhodospirillales bacterium; assembly: GCA_938045325.1. Classification (GTDB taxonomy): domain Bacteria; phylum Pseudomonadota; class Alphaproteobacteria; order Rhodospirillales; family CALINB01; genus CALINB01. The sequence continues at coordinate 1,186 of CALINB010000128.1, forward strand.
ATTTCAAACATGATCCGGCCCGGTTTAACACGGCAGGCCCAATACTCGGGTGCACCCTTACCTTTACCTTGGCGGACTTCCGCCGGTTTTTGCGAAACAGGCAAATCCGGAAAGATACGAATCCAAACACGGCCCGCACGCTTCATGTGCCGTGTGATCGTTCGCCGTGCAGCTTCAATCTGACGCGCCGTCACTCGGCATGGCGTGATCGCCTTCAGTCCATAGGAGCCAAAGTTTAACGTGTAGCCGCCTTTGGCTTTGCCATGAATGCGCCCCTTATGGGCTTTTCTGTATTTTGTACGTTTCGGACTCAGCATTGCTGTTATTCCAAATTAAATTCGTTAGCGTTGCGGTTGTTGTTCTTGAGCGATTTTGTCTATCGCCATTGGGTCGTGGGCTAAAATCTCGCCTTTATAAATCCAAACTTTGACGCCGCAGGATCCATACGTTGTATTGCCCGTCGAGGTACCGTAGTCGACATTGGCCCGTAGCGTATGAAGCGGCACGCGGCCTTCCCGGTACCAAACCGTCCGGGCAATTTCTGCACCACCCAGCCGGCCCGAGCAATTCACCCGAATACCTTCCGCGCCAAGGCGCATAGCCGATTGAACCGCGCGTTTCATGGCCCGGCGGATTGAAACACGGCGCTCCATTTGTTGCGCAATGTTATCGGCAACCAATTGGGCTTCGATTTCCGGCTTACGAATTTCGACGATGTTCAGATGAACTTCCGAACCCGTCATTTTCGCGATCTCGTTGCGCAGCTTTTCAATATCGGCGCCTTTTTTACCGATAACGACACCGGGGCGCGCAGTGTGAATGGTCACGCGGGCTTTTTTTGCCGGACGCTCAATGACGATACGGGACACACCAGCCTGTTGCAGACGATCATTGATCAGCCCACGAATGTGCAAATCTTCATGCAGCATATCGGCATACTGCGTGTCGGAAAACCAACGCGAGTCCCACGTCCGGTTAATACCGAGCCGTAATCCTACTGGATTGACCTTTTGACCCATTACGCCGTCTCCTCACGCTCGCGAACAACGAGCCTCATATTACTAAAAGGTTTTTCAATACGTCCGGCCCGGCCCCGCGCACGCGGACGCCACCGTTTCATCATAAATGTTTTACCGACTGTCGCTTCAGACACATAAAGGCGATCGACATCCAACTGATGGTTGTTTTCAGCATTCGCGATGGCGGACTCGAGCAGCTTTTTCACATCATTCGAGATACGCCGACGAGAAAACTGCAATGTGGCTAATGCTTTATCGCAGTTTTGACCGCGGATCATCTGCGCAACCAAATTCAGTTTTTGCGGACTCACACGAATTTGCTTGGCGTAAGCCATCGCTTCGTTATCGCCTAAAACGCGCAGTTTTGATTTTTTACCCATCACTAATCTCGTTTTGCTTTCTTATCACCTGAATGACCCATAAAGGACCGTGTCGGCGAAAATTCACCAAACTTATGACCAATCATGTCCTCGGTAACGAGGACCGGAATAAACTTCTTGCCGTTGTAGACGCCAAACGTCAGCCCTACAAATTGGGGCAGGATCGTCGAGCGGCGGGACCAGGTTCTGATCACTTCATTACGGCCAGAGGCACGTGAAGTTTCTGCTTTCTTCAGCAGATAGCCGTCGACAAACGGTCCTTTCCAAACCGAACGAGCCAAACTAATTCTCCTATTTCCGGCGATGACGGCGGCGCATAATCAAGCGATCCGTCTTCTTGTTCTTACGTGTCCGCATGCCCTTGGTGGATTTACCCCATGGCGAAACCGGATGACGGCCGCCCGAAGTTTTGCCCTCACCACCACCATGAGGATGGTCAATCGGGTTCATCGCCACACCGCGGACAGATGGGCGCTTACCAAGCCAACGATTTCGGCCGGCTTTACCGAGTTTAATGTTTTGCTGATCGGGGT
>CALINB010000129.1 GCA_938045325.1 uncultured Rhodospirillales bacterium
CAAAGTTATTACTACCAGGACTGATTGTTTATGTTGCTTGGCGCTATCATGTTAGCCAGCATTTTCCTTACGGTGAGTTTTCTCTTTTGCCTTATGAAAAATGGCTCATCGGCGATGCATTTAATATCCTCGGTAGGATGGCCTCAATTGCCTTAAAAAAAACACCATATTTTCTTGTCATGTTGGCCATCGCATTTTTAGCCATTCGAAGCTTATTCTTGACAATCGGCCCGGCTGAACGATTATTTATTTTAGTCGCATCTGTATTTTTAGGATTCAATTTCTTTCTTTGGTTGATGTATATCGCCGCTTTTGGTGTGGGTGAAGGACTCCGAGCGGCATCGTTTTGGCGATATAATACTCAATTAGGATTATTGGCCGTAACAGGTGCTGCATATGGGTTGGCGATGTTATGGAAACAGCATTCTTCAGCCCTGTTCGATAATCGCCAAAAATTACTCAAAGCCCTTACCAGTTTACCGGTTATTCTGGTTCTTGCGTTACCGTTTGCCTTGCATCAAAAACTTCGGTTTGACGTCAGGCCGCAAAAAGATCATATGCGGGATGTCGGTCAAGAGCTTGCGAATTACTTACCGAAAAATTCAATGATTAATATTGTCGATCTACACGGCAATGGATTTACCGGAAAGGTGTTAATATATGAATTAACGGCTGCGGCCATTCATAAACAAATCAAAGTTCCGGTCGATCTCAGAGTACAATTCGGTATTAAAACACCTGAACAGTTTGAAAACTTGTTAAAAAAATTTCTATCAACGTATATGTGGATTCATCAGCCGCTTCCCCTGATTGAGACGACGCTCGGCATCAAATTAGCGCCATACGCTTCGCATTTGTTGAAACGGAAAAACGGCACATGGGATCATATAAAATCCTGGCCCTATAAAGGGTATAAAGATCCTCATAGCCTGCCCGATTAAATACTTAATCGGGCTTGCGAGCCTCGCACAACAAAAACAGCCCGAGACCGTTGCCAATCAATTTTATCAGCGGACGGGGGTAAATTTTATAGAAAATCCGGTAAAGCGGATGGCTGTATTTCTGGCTTAAGGGCATGTTCAACAAATCACCGACGCCGAGTTGTTTTCTAATCGACGTAACCTCAAAACCATGCTTTTGCATCATTTCCTTAAATTCAGAAGGCGTATATGTTTTCGTCCCCGGTGATTCGAGATGGTTGAAAATGACATCTTTTTGAGATTGAAACGGCCGGCCCTTTAAAAGGGCATGACGAATCCATAATAAAATTCCCGTCATGGAAAACGTTGCATACACCATTAGCTTCGTTGTGCCGCCGGGCTTCAAGACCCGGTAAATTTCATCCAGGCATTTTTCAGTATCGGGCGAATGGTGAATAACGCCATAGGAATAAACCAAATCGAATGAATTATCGTCTAAGGTCAAGTTTTCCGCATCGGCCGTCTTGAGGGCATATTGGTTTTCCAAATACCCTTTCAGGGACAAACGTTCCCGGGTTAACTCAATAGCCGCCTGCGTCAAATCAAGACCCGTAGCCTTGGCGCCGCTTTGAACCCAATTTTCAAAATCAGCACCGGCCCCAACGCCAATTTCTAAAACCTTTTTATTTTTATAATTTTCAAACCTGGCAAATGTCTTGATGAATGGCTCAACGGCATATCTGCTGCGCGAAATATTTTCAAAAAAAGCAAGCCGCTCATTATTTTCGGCATCGCCAATGGCAAACCGCGTGCCACATGGTTCTTCCTCCCAGTGCTGTTTAACTGATTGTTTCAAGCCGGAAGGGCTATCAGTGAGCGAAGAATTTTGGACCATAATAATTTTAATCTTTGTAATATTTTTATCTTAGTGTGCAATTCTATAAGCACACAAGCTATTCGGCAAAATTGAAACTGTAGGCATCTAACAAACATTATGTGCGGAATCGCCGGATCAACGAAAACAAACGATATGGCCTTAAAAGCCATGCAGCAAAGCTTGGCCCACCGCGGGCCGGATGGGGCCGGCCAATGGCTGGAGCCGGATAATACGGCGGGCCTAACCCATACGCGGCTTAAAGTCATCGACTTATCGGAGGCCGCCGCCCAGCCCATGGCATCGGCCGACGGGCGCTACGTGCTGACCTACAACGGCGAGATCTATAATTTCAAAGAACTGCGCCAGGGCCTTGAGGCCTCCGGCGTGCGGTTCCGTTCGCAAAGCGATACGGAAGTTCTCTTGGAGCTTCTCGTCCGCGAAGGCCACGATGCCCTGCAAAAGCTCGTCGGCATGTTTGCTTTCGCATTGTGGGACAAGCAAACCCGCACGTTGCTTCTGGCCCGTGACCGTCTCGGCATTAAGCCCCTGGTCTATGCGCCTTTACCCGGCAACAACATTGCGTTTGCCTCGGAAATCACAGCCCTTTGCACCCATCCGGATGTAGACCGCGCGATCGATACCGACGCGGTTTCGGAATACCTCGCGTGCCTTTACGTGCCCGCCCCGCGCACGATTTACCGCGGCATTCGAAAATTGCCGCCCGGGCACATCTTACGCTGGCAAAACGGTGACACAACCATTGAGCCCTATTGGCAAGCGCAGTTTGACGGCGCGACAATGCTTTCAGTTGATGAAGCCACCGAGGAATTAATGCCGGCCGTCCGCCAAGCCGTTACCGACCGGCTGGTATCCGATGTACCCCTCGGTTGCTTTCTGTCCGGCGGAATCGATAGCTCGATTATCGCGGCCATCATGGCGGATGAGGCAAAGCGTACCGGTGCACCGCCGGTCAAAACATTTACCATGACCTTCGATGAAGCGGCCTATGACGAACGGAATAATGCGAAACGTGTGGCCGGCCACATCGGCAGTGAACATACGGAATTACCCGCTTCGCCATCGCTTGTCGATTTACTTGATGATTACGTTACCGCATTCGGCGAGCCATTCGGCAATCCGACGGCGCTTTTAGTTCATGATCTTTCTCGCAAGGCTCGTGAGCATGTCACGGTGGCCTTGGTCGGCGATGGCGGTGATGAAGTGTTTGCCGGTTATCCTCGATATCAAGGCGGTCTGTTGGCCCACCGATATCGAAAAATCCCACAATGGTTGCGCAAAGGTGTGATTGCGCCCATGGCATCATGGATCCCCGAGAGCTCAAGCGGCCGCCACGGCTTTCGGCGAGCGAGGGAATTTTTAACCGGCGCTAATTTACCCGACGCAGCCATGTATGCTTCTTGGGTCGAATACTTTAATCCATCCGAGCGCCAACAACTTTTAAATTCCAAGGCCCCGCCGTCACGGCCAATCGAAATGCTGTACCGGAAAGCGCCATCACTAGACGTTTTAGACGCTATGCAGCAAACCGACCTTCAATCTTTTCTGCCTGGCAACCTATTGGCTTACGGCGATGCCATGAGCATGCGCCATTCACTCGAATTGCGACTGCCACTGATTGATCACCGGCTGATCGAGACCGTTAGTAAGCTCTCGCCTGAACTACGCGTTCAAGGTGGTTTAAAGTTTTTGCTTAAAAAAATCGCCGCACGCCTATTACCGCCGGACATCGCGTCGGCACCCAAGCGAGGCTTCAATCCGCCCATGGGCGTCTGGCTCAAATCCAGCCTTAAAGATATGGTTACCGAGCGCCTGAGGCCGTCGAATCTATCCGCGCTGGGGCTGGACCCCGCACCCGTCTCGCGTCTTTTGGATGAATTCCAGCAGGGCCGACGCGATCATAGCCTAAAGATATGGGCCCTTTTAGTGCTGGAAACCTGGCACACGCAATCCGGCCGTTAATGCCCAACCGGGCTCAAATCGATCTGGCTTTGCCGCCGGATCACCGTTGGCTATAAACTTCAGCTATGGCTGACCTTATCCAGGCACACCTCCCCATATTCTTATTCATTGTCTTGCTCGCAAGCTGGCTTGGCACGGGGGCCGTTCTGTATGTCGCACGGCGCAGAAAAATCCTCGCACATCCGAACGAACGATCAAGCCATGCCATACCGACACCCACCGGCGGCGGCCTTGCCGTTATTGTGATTTCGATCATGGCTTGGCACCTTATCAGCAACAACGCGGGCACACCTTATCACTTTGCGGCGCTGATCGTCGCAACAGTCGGCATTGCGGCTATGTCATTCGTCGACGACCTTCGCAGTTTGCCAATTACGATTCGTCTGGCCGTTCAAATATTTGCCGTAACATATGTGCTGCAGGCAACGCCGGCATCCGTCGTTTACTTCGGCGGCTTTCTCCCGCCCGTTTGGGACCTCCTATTTGCCGGTATTCTTTGGCTGTGGTTTATCAACCTCTTTAATTTCATGGATGGAATCGACGGTATCGCCGGCGTTGAAACCATCTCCATTGGTTGCGGCATTAGCGGCGTCGTGCTACTGGCCGGCTTAAGTCCGGCGCTTGGATGGCTAAGCTTAATATTCATCTCGGCCACCATCGGCTTTCTTTGGTGGAATTGGCACCCGGCAAAAATATTTTTAGGGGATGTCGGCAGTATTCCTTTGGGCTTTATATTCGGATGGCTGTTATTGATGTTGGCGGCCGAGGGTCAGTGGCCCGCTGCTGTCATTCTATCTTTATATTATTTAACGGATGCGACATTAACCTTGCTCTCCCGGGCCTTGCGCGGCCAAAAAATTTGGCAAGCTCACAAGAAGCACTTTTACCAACGCGCCGTTCAACGCGGTCTCAGTCATGCACATGTTTCAACGGTTGTCCTAATTGGCAATGCCGGTCTTATTTTCTGCGCAATGTTTTCCGTTATTTATCAGCCCTGGCTGCCATTGCTGGGCGCTGCTGTCATTACGGCGCTGCTGCTGGCCTATTTGAAATTTCAAAGACCGAAAGCGGCCGGAGATGCTTCGTGAGAATTTTATTTTTTTCCGATAATTTCCCGCCGGAAACCAATGCCGCCGCCACCCGTGTTTACGAACGGGCCTGTTATTGGGCCCAGTGGGGACACGACGTCACGGTTATTACCTGTGCGCCAAACTTTCCGCAGGGAAAAATTTTCGAGGGCTATCGGAACCGGTGGTATCAAGTCGAAGACCTGTCCGGTATTCGCGTGGTGCGCGTAAAGACATTTATCGCCGCAAATGCCGGCGTGTTTCTACGCACACTCGATTTTCTAAGTTTCCTAATATCCGGTTTTACGGCAGCACTTTTTGAAAAAAAACCCGATGTCGTCGCTGCGACATCACCGCAGTTTTTTGCCGCGGTTGCCGGTTGGGCTGCGGGTGCGGTACGACGTGTACCTTTTGTATTTGAACTCGGTGATCTTTGGCCCGAATCTATTGCCGCCGTCGGCGCCATGAAGCCGAGTCTTTTGTTGCGCTGGGTCGAAAAATTTGAATTGTTTTTATACCGCCGTTCAGCAGCCGTCGCGGCTTTAACGAATAACTTTAAAATAAATCTGGTCGACAGAGGCATTGATCCCAACAAAATTGCGGTCGTGATCAACGGCGTCGATACATGGCGATACAAGCCTCAACCACGTGACCAAGCATTGGCGCATGAATATGGCCTTCATCATGAATTTATCATCGGATACGTCGGCACCCATGGCATGGCACATGGATTGAGAAATGTTTTGGATGCCGCGGCACTTTTAAGCCCGGCCGATAATGTCCGTATTCTGCTTGTTGGTGCCGGCGCCGAACGGGAAGAACTGATTCGTGACGCAAAACGCCGAAATATCGATCGAATCGTATTTATTCCGCCACAGCCGAAAGAGCGGATGCCGGATGTTTGGAGTCTTTGCAACGTTGCGCTCGTCCATCTGCGCGACCACCCCGCGTTTGCCAGCGTCATACCCTCAAAAATGTTCGAAGCCATGGCTATGGGCCTACCAATACTGCTCGCCGTACCGGATGGCGAGGCCCGCCAAATACTCGAGGCGGATAAGGCCGGTATTTGGGTCGAACCAGAAAACCCGCAAGCTTTGGCCGAGGCGATGCTGTCGTTTTACCGTGATCAAGGCGCATATCAGGCCTACGCAACAGCCAGCCTGGCTGCTGCGCCGGGTCATAGCCGGGAACAACAGGCCAAAGATATGCTGCGAGTTCTTGAACTTGCCGCGCAAGGAAACGGCGCGCAGGCCGGCGCCCAAACCTCATCAGAAACGAGCGCCGAATGAGCCGTGTTCTTGTCACCGGCGGTAACGGTTTTGTCGGGCAATCGCTCTGTCCGGCTTTAATCAATGCCGGATATCAAGTTCGTATCTCGACACGAATTTCGGAAAAAATAACGTCCGATCAAAATATCGATTCACTCTCGACCGGCGATATCGGGCCCGAAACCGATTGGACTTGGGCGCTCGATAACGTCGATATGATTGTGCATCTTGCCGGGCGCGCCCACGTCATGCGCGAAACCGCAGCCGACCCGTTAGCGGCGTTTCGTGAAACCAATGTCGAAGGAACAATTAAGTTAGCCGAGGCCGCCGTTCGAAAGGGTATTAAACGGTTTGTTTTTATCAGCAGCGTCAAAGCCGTTGGCGAGCAAACGCATGATCACCCATTTCAGGAAACTGAGCCGCCGGCGCCGGAAGATGCTTACGGGAAAAGTAAATGGGAGGCCGAGCAGGCGTTATCTGAAACCGTAAAAGGCACGGGGCTGGAAACGGTTATTCTCAGGCCGCCCTTAATTTACGGCCCCCATGTCAAAGGCAACTTTGAAACGCTTTTATCCGTTTGCTCAAAAAATATTCCCTTGCCTTTAAGGGCGGTAACCAATCAACGCAGCTTGATCTTCGTGGGAAATTTAACCGATGCCATTTTGAAATGCCTCGCACATGATAAGGCGGCGGGCGAAACATTTTTTGTTCGGGACGATGGCAATCCGTCGACGGCAGAACTCATTTGTGCCATCGCTGAAGCCTTCGGTGTCCCGGCACGGCTATTACCGGTGCCGCCGGCCCTATTACGCCTGGGCGGTCGGTTAACGGGCCGCAGCGCCATGATCCGGCGCCTCACCGAATCTCTCGTTATCGATGACGGCAAAATCCGTTCGCTTCTGGGGTGGAGGCCGCCTCATTCCATGGTAGAAGGAATGGCGCAAACAACATCCTGGTACCAATCAATGCGTTCAAACGGCTAGAATACCAGCCGTATAATTTTCGTAGGACGACAATAGTCTTGAAACGTTTCTTACCGACTTCCCAACGCAGTATTCTTGTATTCGCCCATGATGTCGTGATGACGTTCGTTGCTTTTGTTGTCGCAATGTATTTACGCGTCGGTGAAGATTTTATTTATTATTCCCTGGATCTTAGGCTCACCAGCGCATCGGCCATGACCATCATTGCCGCGGCCGTGTTTTTATTTAGCGGTCTTTACCGTGGTGTATGGCGATATGCTTCGCTCAACGATTTGCTCGGCATTGTTCGCGCTGTAACCATAGCAACGCTGATTTTTATCTTAATAATATTTTTATGGCAGCGGTTGACTGAATTACCGCGGTCCGTACCGTTCATTAATTGGTTTATTCTGATTACGCTTTTGGGCGGCCCCCGGTTTATATACCGCCTACTGAAAGACCGCCGTTTTGACTTTACGCTACGGACAACTGCAACGCCGTTGATACCCGTTCTTCTCGTCGGCGCCGAAGACGGTGCGGAATTATTCATCCGGGACATGGCCCGCGCCGCTGACGCCAATTACGAAGTCGTCGGCATAATCGCCGAACGAGAATCACGCGTCGGCCGGCAGATCCATAATGTCGAGGTGCTCGGAACGATAGACAACATTGAGGCCATCGTCGATGACTTGAAATCCCGCGGAATATCACCTCAACGACTTGTTTTAACGAAGGACGATATTCAGGGAACGACGGTCCGTGACTTACTCGAACGCGCGAGCGATCTCGGTATGACCATGGCCCGGCTTCCGCGGTTGACGGATTTTAAAAGCGGATTCGACGATAAAATTGACGTTCGGCCTGTCGATGTCGAGGACTTACTCGGTCGCCCTCAAAAAGTTTTAGACCGCGAAGCCATGGGACAGCTTATCAAAGGACGGCGGATACTGGTTACCGGTGCCGGCGGCAGCATCGGCAGCGAGTTGGTGCGGCAAATCTGCAGCTTCGAACCAGACCTCATCATATTGCTCGATTATGGTGAATTTAATTTATACACCATCGATATGGAGGTCGCTGAGCACTGGCCGCACCTTCGGCACGAGGCTGTATTAGCCGATGTCCGGGATCAGCATCAAATTGAACAAATATTTTCCGACGCAAAACCTGAACTTGTGTTTCATGCCGCCGCCCTAAAGCACGTCCCCCTCGTCGAAGCGAACCCCTTTGAAGGGTTCATGACCAACGTTATCGGCACGGCGAATATCGCCAGGGCCTGCCGCGATAACGGTGTAGCAGCCATGGTCCAAATCTCGACCGATAAGGCCGTCAATCCCAGCAGTATTATGGGCGCCACAAAACGAATGGCGGAAGCCTATTGCCAGGCACTGGATATCAGTCTCGAACAACCAAGCGCGACACGCTATATCACTGTTCGTTTCGGCAACGTCTTAGGATCGACGGGGTCGGTTGTTCCGTTATTTCAAAAGCAGCTTCAAAATGGCGGGCCGTTGACCGTAACGGACGAAAACATGACCCGATACTTTATGACCGTCCGTGAAGCGGTTGAGCTTGTCCTGGAGGCCTCGGCCCTGGGATACGGTGATCATGCCCATCAAGGTAAAATATTCGTCCTCGATATGGGTGAACCCGTGCGCATCATCGACCTTGCCCGGCAAATGATCCGGCTTGCCGGCCTCACACCGGATGAGGACATCAAAATCGACATCATTGGCCAGCGCCCCGGTGAAAAGCTGTTTGAAGATATGTTCCATGAACAAGAACAATTGGTCCCGACACGTTACCAAGGCATTCTCTTGGCTGCGCCGCGCACCGTCGACCTTGCCGATATTGATCGGGTCCTATCAACAATTAAAGCCACCGGCAAACGGCACGATCAAGGTCAACTTACGGCTTTAATCCAAAAAATTGTGCCTGAGTACCAGCCGACTCAATAAAATTTTATCCCCGCACTTAGACTCTGGAACGATGCCGGACGCCCTGTTATACCGATAGATGTTACCCCTTCGCTCCATTCCAAGGTGTCATCGATGTCCATCCCTATCCGCCGCGCGCTTATTTCCGTTTCCGACAAAAACAACCTTCTTGAATTCGGCCAGTTTCTCCATGAGAACGGTGTCGAGATTCTATCCACCGGCGGTACGGCAAAGGCCCTACAAGACGGCGGCGTCCCCGTTAAAGAAGTCGGTGATCATACTGGGTTTCCGGAAATGCTTGACGGCCGGGTTAAGACGCTACATCCGGTCGTGCACGGCGGCTTGTTGGGTATTCGTGGTAATGCCGATCACGAAAAAGCCATGAGCGAACACGGGATCGATCCCATCGATTTACTCATCGTCAACCTCTATCCGTTTGAAGCGACCGTCGCGAAGGGTGCTGATTTTGATACCTGCATCGAAAACATTGATATTGGCGGTCCGGCGCTCATTCGCGCGGCATCGAAAAATCATGCCTTTGTCACCGTTGTCGTCGAAGCGGAAGATTACGAGCGCGTCATGACGGCCATGAAAGATAATAAAGGCGCGACAACGCCTGAATTGCGCAAAGAACTGGCTGCCAAGGCCTACGCCCGGACCGGCGCCTATGACGCCGCTATTGCAACCTGGTTCAGCAAAGAACTTGATGATCCATTTCCAGCCCGCGCCGTTTTTGCCGGCGAGCGGCAACAAATCCTGCGCTACGGTGAAAACCCACATCAAAAGGCCGCCTTTTATACCGGCGGCGATGCGCGCCCGGGCATTGCCACGGCCGAGCAACTTCAAGGCAAGGAGTTGAGTTTTAATAATCTCAACGACACCGATGCGGCCTTCGAGCTGGTCAGTGAATTTACCGGCACGGCCTGCGCGATCATCAAGCACGCCAATCCCTGCGGCGTCGCTCTGGGAGACTCGCAAAAAGACGCGTATCTCAAAGCGCTCTCTTGTGATCCCGTCAGCGCCTTTGGCGGCATCATTGCCCTGAACGAAACGCTTAACGGGGAAACGGCCGAAGAAATCGCGAAATTATTTGCCGAAGTTATTATCGCCCCGGACGTAGATCAGGACGCCCGGAAAATACTCGCCGAGAAAAAGAATTTACGGGTCTTAACAACCGGCGCCATGCCCGACCCGGCAGCCACCGGTCTCAACATTCGTAATCTGGCGGGTGGCTATCTAATACAAAGCCGTGACGATGCAGTGGCACCTGAGGACCTCAAGGTCGTCACCAAGCGCGCGCCGAGCGAATCTGAAATGGCGGACCTGCGGTTTGCCTTCATTGTTTGTAAGCATGTGAAGTCCAATGCCATTATTTACGTCAAAAATGGCGCCGCCGTGGGAATTGGTGCGGGGCAAATGAGCCGGATCGATTCATCGAGCATCGCTGCCTGGAAGGCACAGGAAGCCTCCGAGGCCGCCGGCGAAAAAGAAAGCCGGGCGATTGGTTCCGTGGTCGCATCGGATGCATTTTTCCCCTTTGCCGACGGCCTTCTCGCCGCCGCCGACGCCGGCGTCACCGCCGTCATTCAACCCGGCGGTTCGGTGCGCGACGAAGAAGTGATTGCGGCGGCCGACGAAAAAGGGCTCGCCATGGTGTTTACCGGCATGCGTCACTTCCGGCATTAAATTCTAGAACCCATTTGAGAAAAACCGCGGCAGAACAGTCGCGGTTTTTTTATGCCTTCAAAAGACGCCTAAAATTTCCGCTGTTGGATTAGGTCCTCCGCCATCTGCTTTTGACGGATAAATTGGGCCAGAATGTGCATCAAGGATTGATGAATATCCTCGATAACGCCGTAGTTGTCACTGCCGACATGAATATTCACATCTGCAAGCTTTGCCGTCCGACCCCCCTCAAACCCGGTTAAGGATACGACAGACAACCCCTTATCCCGTGCCCAAGTTGCGGCGCGTACGACGTTTTCCGAATCACCCGACGAACTGATCGTCATCAAGACATCGTCTTTTTGGCCCAGCGATTCGATCTGATACACAAATACATCATCGTAAGAAATATCGTTGGCGATGGCGGTAATGGTTTCGATATTCGTGCTCAACGAAACGACACGCGGCAGCATATCGGTATCGGTGCGAATAAGCTTAAGATGATCGCAAATCAAATGATTCGATATGGCCGCCGAGCCGCCGTTGCCGCATACGTATAATGTCGCGCCTTGGCCATAGGCTTTTTCTAATATTGCCGCAGCGGCCGCCAGCTTCGTACGTTCAACAGATTTGGCCGCAGCTTTGAGCTGATCGAAATAAGCATCGCTATAAGCGGCGATGTCGGGAAATTTTTGGTCGGGAAATGTCATGAAAAGCCTATTTTTTAATATCGCGCACCGTCAGCAGCAATAATAACCCAATTCCGAAAAATACAAGAATCGTCGCCATGCCGATCCGTTGACTATCAGCCATGGCCGTCACCCAGCCCAGCAGGGCCGGCCCCATAAAGGCTGTCGCTTTGCCTGACAAGGCATACAGGCCGAACATTTCGTTACGTACGTCGGGCGGTGTTAGGTGCGTCATCATGGACCGGCTGGCCGCCTGGGCCGGCCCGACAAAAATGCCAAGCGGCATGGCAAGAATCCAAAACCAGGTTTTCGACGGTGCCAGCAACACAGCCGTGCTCAAAACAATCAACGCGGATACGGCGATCATAATGGTTTTTTTTGAGCCCAACGCATCATCGACCCAGCCGAACGCGGCGGCCCCAAGACCCGCCGTGACATTGAGCGCGATGCCAAATACAATTAATTCGGAAAACCCCATGCCGAATGTACCGGCGGCGTAAATGCCGCCAAATGCGAATAATGTCGTCAAACCATCGGCATAAAACATACGGGCAATTAAAAAACGGACAATTTGAGCGTAATCGCGAAGGCGCCGGATCGTTGCGATAAACTCACAAAGCCCCCGGCGGACAGCAGCGGTTACCGAAAGGCCGCTGGCCGGCGCATCGGGCGTGTACAGAAAAAGTGGTATCGAAAAAACTGCGAACCAAACGGCAACCAACAATGCCGTGGCACGGATGGGTTCCGATGCCGATTTATCAAGCCCGAACAAAGCCGGGTCGGGTTGCACGAATAAAACCAGCGCGACGGCAAGGCACAGCAATCCACCGGCATACCCGAGCCCCCAACCCCAGCCCGATATGCGCCCGGTCAACGGCTTCGGTGCGATGTCGGCCAACATAGCGTTGTAAAAGACCATGCCCATCTCGAAGGCATAATTGGCAAGGGCCACAAAGAATAATACCCAGATGATGTCCGACGGATCGGGGCGGGTGAACCACAACATCGCGGTCGCGATGACGCAAATAAACGTCAGTACGGCGATCCACGGTTTACGCGCACCGGCATGATCGGCGATAGCGCCCAGGACCGGGCCCGTAACGGCGACCGCTAATGCCGATGCGCTGATAGCGTAGCCCCACTGTTCCGTTCCCGAAACAGGATCGGCAGCCACAGCCTTGGTGAAATAGGCTGCAAAGACAAACGTTGTTATGACGGTGGGAAACGCCGAGTTTGCCCAATCATACAAACACCAGCCGATAATCCCGCGGGTCTGACTGCTTGTTTGGTCTAACGGACGTTCGCTGCTCACATCGCGTACTGCTTATTTAGCCGCCATGTCGGAAAGCGCCCGGAGCTGACGGCTGGCCACGGCCACCATCGATAAGTCCGTCAATCCGGACGAACGTAATTCCGTCAATAGCTGCTGGGTTTGCTCAACGGCTTCGCGATTTTGTTTTGACCAATCCTCAATCGCTTTATTCGGTGCGGTCCCATTTTTGGCGCCGTTCAACACATGATTGCTAATCGAAAGCTGATGACCATTGATTTCCTCGATCAAGGCTTCAGCCGCGAGTCTCTGCCAGTGATTTTGCGCATCCAAATTCTCGGCGGCGGCACGAAAGCGGCCCAGCGCGAACAGCGAGCCAACAAGGTAATACAGCTGCGCGACTTTCGGCACAGAAAGTTTCCGTTGGGTTGCAACGCGCACGATGTCACTCGCGGCAAACAGATTAACCAAACCGCTGACTTGCATCGCTAATTTTTCGGGCACGCCCTTATCGGTATACGGCTTACTGCGCGCCTTCACATCTTTTATGTAATGAGCCGGCATAGCCTTCTTCATATCATTCAGCAGCGTACAAACGCCGTCTTGATATGTTTCGACATGTTTGCCGATGTCGAGCGGCCGATCACCGTTCCGTAGAAACCATAAAGTGGCCCAATCCACCAGATGATTAATGTCATCCAGCATTTCGTTTTGAATTGTCGCTGGCACTTTGTTGTCGAGATCCTCAATCGCAAACCAAAGTTCGTCCAACATGAAGACATGCCGCGTGATGGTAAAGGCCCGGACGATTTCCGCCGGCGACATGCCTGTCCGTTCGATAAACCGCGTGACGAACGTTTCCCCGACACGATTAACCATGCTGTTGGTCACCACAGTCGCGATAATCTCGCGGCGCAAACGGTGACTGGCGATATCTTTGGAAAATCGTTTTTGTAGCGCCGTGGGGAAATACTCTTCCAAATCGCCGCTGAGGAACGGATCGTCCGGCACGTCCGAATTCAACAGCGCGGCATATAGCCAGTTCTTGGAATAAGACAGCAAAACGGAAAGCTCGGGTCGCACTAGACCTTGATTCGACTGCCGCCGTTCGCCCAAAGTCTCGTCATCCGGCAGATATTCGACACCGCGGTCAAGATCCGCTTCTTTTTCCAGAACCCGCATAAGTCGAATTTGATCGTCCAGCGCCTGCACACCCTGGCTTTGCGAGAGTGTCATGGCCTGGCCCTGCAGGTAATTATCCTCCAGACACAGATCGCCGACTTCGTTAGTCATGCTGCCCAACAGCTTCGTGCGTTCGGATTTTTTAAGCCGCCCGGCGTTAATCGCCGAATCGATCAAAATTTTGATGTTGACCTCATGGTCGGAGCAATCAACGCCTGCCGAATTATCGATGGAATCGGTATTGATCCGCCCACCCTCAAGCGCATACTCAATCCGGCCCCGCTGCGTCGTACCCAGGTTGGCCCCTTCGCCGACAACCTTGGCCCGGACATCCTCGCCATTCACCCGGTTGCCGTCGTTTGCCCGGTCGCCTGCATCGGCATGGCTCTCGCCACTTTCTTTAATGTACGTGCCAATTCCGCCGAACCAGAGCAAATCGACTTCCGCCGACAACAGAACTTTAATTAAGTCATTCGGCGTCATCGACGTTTGCGAAATGCCTAATACTTTTCGCATTTCCGCAGAGATGGGAATGGATTTTGCGCTGCGATCATAAATACCGCCGCCTTTTGAAATGAGTTTTTCGTTGTAGTCCGACCAGGAAGACCTTGGCAGATCAAACAGCCGCTTGCGCTCGGCCCATGTCTTCGCCGGGTCCGGATCGGGATCGAGGAAAATATGCAGGTGGTTGAATGCACCGACAAGTTTAATGTGTTTCGAAAGCAGCATGCCGTTGCCGAACACATCGCCGGACATATCGCCAACGCCGACCACGGTGAAATCTTCGTTTTGAATATCGGTGCCGATTTCACGGAAATGCCGTTTCACGCACTCCCAAGCCCCCTTCGCCGTGATACCCATTTTCTTGTGGTCGTAACCGACGCTGCCGCCGGAAGCAAAGGCATCCCCCAGCCAAAAACCGTAGTCCTCGGAAACGCCGTTTGCGATGTCGGAAAATGTCGCCGTGCCTTTATCGGCGGCGACAACCAAATAAGGATCGTCGTCGTCATGACGGATAACATTTTTCGGCGGAATCACTTTATTGCCTTTTAGATTATCCGTGATATCGAGCAGACCGGAAATAAACGTTTTGTAACAAGCGATACCTTCATTGATAAACGCTTCGCGGTCGCCGCCTCCCGGCGGTTGTTTTACGACAAACCCGCCTTTCGAGCCGACCGGCACGATGACCGCGTTTTTAACTTGCTGGGCTTTGACCAATCCTAAAATTTCCGTTCGGAAATCTTCACGCCGGTCCGACCAACGCAACCCGCCCCGGGCAACGTTGCCAAAGCGAAGATGAATGCCTTCAACCTTGGGGCTATACACAAAGATTTCGCGCCAGGGTTTGGGTAACGGTAATTCGTCGATATTCCGCGAATTGATTTTAATAGAAACATACGGTTTCGGATCGCCGTTACTGTCGGTTTGATAAAAATTCGTGCGCAACGCCGATTCGACAAGATTAATAAAACGACGCAGGATTCGATCCTCATCGGCGCTGACAACGGCATCCAAATTATCGGCAATTTTTTGCCGTAGGGTTACAATTTTCGTGTTCGTGCCCTTCGGCTGCTTAGCGTCGAATTTTAACGAGAACAAATCAATGATCTGGCGCGTAATGGTTTTATTTTTAACCAGTGTTTGTTCCATGTACTGCTGCGAAAACGGAATTTTCGCTTGCAACAAATATTTACAGAACGCCCGCAAAGCAACGACTTCCCGCCACTTTAATCCGGCCTCTAGCACCAAAGCGCTGAAGCCGTCACTCTCAACGACGCCCGCTTTCGTGCGGCTGAAAATATCTTTGAAGTTTTGCTCAACCTGATCGATATCGATATTGGAGCCACTACGCGCCTCCAAACCGAAATCATGAATCATAATAATGTCATGGGATTTTCCGTCGGGACTAATCCGATGAGGCCGCTCGTCATTCACCTTGAGGCCCAAATCCTCAAGCATCGGTAATACATCCGATAAGGGAATCGGTTCCCCGAAATTGTAAACCTTAAAACGCAATTCATGCGCCTGCATATCATCCGGCCGGTAAAGGCTCATGCCGATCGTGCCGCTATCAATAGCGTCTTCCATGACTGCGATGTCGCATGCTGCCATATCGCCATCAAACTGATCACGATAACTTCCTGGAAAAGCATTGCGATAATGATCAAGCAAGCTAATGCCGGGTTCTTCACCGAACCGATCAATCAGCGAATCCTGCAACTGATCGACCCAGTCACGGGCGACTTTAACCAACTCCCGTTCAACTTTACGGGCGTCGAATGACGGAACTTGTCCCGGCTTTGTTCGAATATGAACCTGAAGGCGCGCAAGTGGCGACTCGCCGAACTGCGTAACGTGCGCCGATGCAATGCCATTGAAGGTGTCTTCAAGGATATCCTGCATTTTCAACCGCAGTGCCGTCGTATAACGCTCACGGGGAATATAAATTAAACAGGAAACGAATCTTTCGAAATCATCGCGGCGGACAAACAGTGCGATTCGCTGGCGATCTTGCAACCGTAAGATGCCAACACTGGTTTCCAATAAATGCGTTTCCGACACTTGGAACAATTCATCACGCGGGAAATTTTCAAGAATATTTTGCAGGGCTTTACCGGCGTGGCTCGCCGTCGGATAGGCGGCACGCACAAGCACGTTTTGCATTTTACGGCGCAAAACGGGAATATCTTGTGGGTTCAAACTATAGGCGGATGACGTGAACAGGCCGATAAACATACGCTGGCCGATAATATTACCTTTTGCATCAAGCCGCTTAATGCCGATCACGTCCATATGGGCCGGCCGGTGAACCGTGGATATGGCGTCCGCTTTTGCAATCGTTAAAAGATCATGCGGTTCACTGGCGCTGGCTTTCGGCCGGTCCGGCAAGGAAGCCATCACGCTAAGTTCATTAAATTCCTCGCGTGATTCATTTTTCAGAACGCCAAGGCCGGTTCCCTTGTCCGCCGTAACCTTTGCGTTTTTACCGCTGCCTTTAAAACTGTATTCCCGGTAACCCAAAAACGTGTAGTGGTTATCATAAATCCAGCGCAAAAAATCCCGCACCTCGCCGATTTCTTCGACAGGCAATTCCGCCGGATGAACTTCCAGCTCATCGATGATGGCACACATTTTTGTGCGCATTTGACCCCAATCATCCACGGCCAAACGGATATCTTTTAAAATTAATTCAATTTGATTTTTGATCTCGGCGAGCTTCTCGCGCGGCTGCTCGTTGATCTCGAAACGCATAAACGATTCGTTAGTGCCTTTGTCGCTGGTTTCGCCGCGTTCAAGAACATTGATCAGCGTGCCGCTGGCATTGCGCTCGCAGCAATAGATCGGATGGATAACAAGATGAACGATCAGTCTCAAATGATTAAGCGCCGCCGTCGTCGAATCGACAAGAAACGGCATGTCATCATTCACAACTTCGATGACGGTGCGCGGCTGCGACCATTTGTAATCTTTTGCCGATGGGTTATAGACCCGGACAATCGGCTTGTTTTTCGTGCGCTTTGCCGCAAATTTATAGTGAGCGTATGCCGCGCCGATAAGGCTATTGGTGGATTCTTCCTCTATATCCTGGAGCGAGACGTCCGTGTAATAACAGTTGAGAAAAGGCAAAAAAGAAGCCGCCTTCTTGGCCCCAAGTTGCTTTTTCGCCTCGCTGACCAAGCGTGCACTTAGCACAGCGAGTTTCTCTTGTTCGATATTGCGAGGCATCGCTTATTTCCCTCTATATTGTTAGAAGTCAGCTCCGGGCCTCATCCCCAGGTGTTGAATTTAATCCTAAACCATTACGGAAAAATGATAAAGATTTCATATATTTCCGCTAACATCGGGCTATCATCGGGAAAACCCACAAATAGGGGCGTCGCCGAAACAGACGGCAATCAGCAAACCGGGGAAGAGCCATGACCTTAGAGCCTAAAAACGGCGAAACAGCGCTTCAAAATTGGATGTTTGCGCGGTTGCCGGCCGACATATTTGAATCGCTATCGAAACGACAAAAACAGGCCCTGCATGAAGCCGTTACCGGCACCGCCGAGGGGCCCCCCGTCAATATTCGCCTATCGATCCCGTTTTGGAGCCGCCGGTTTTACATTACGGTCCTGAGCGGCGTAGAAAAACGGAGCGGTGACCGGCGCCGGCATGAGCGCGCCCGTTACCCACTCCGGACCGTCGCGAATTTCTTTTTTGCCATCGGGTTTGCCGTCGCGTTTTATGCGATCGCTTTGGTTGCGCTGGCGTTGTTTTCGTCCGTGCTTGAAGTTTAGGCCGGCGTTTGAATTAATTGCTCAATCGAGTTCAGCACCGTGGCGGTGACCGTTTCCGTACGATCCGTGCCGCCGAATTCAGCGGTTTTAATTTTACCGCCCTTGAACGTTTCAATGACGGCACGCTCTAACAATGAGCCCGCTTGAACGAGGGCGTCATTATTATGCCGCGTTCCCAGCCAATCGAGCATCATGGATGCCGATAACAACATTGCCGTCGGATTGGCTTTGCCGCTGCCGGCAATGTCCGGTGCGCTGCCGTGAGCGGGCTGAAACATAGCGTGGTCATGACCAATATCGCCGGAAGGGGCAAACCCCATACCGCCGACAAGCGACGCCGCCAAATCGGACAGGATATCACCCATTAAATTTTCTGCGACGATGACATCGTACTGCCAAGGGGCGCGCACGAGATTGAGCGCCATCGCATCGACATAAACTGATTCCGTTTCAATATCCGAAAATTGGGTGGCCCGGTCGTTAAAAATTTCCCGGAAGAACGCCATCGTATTCAAAACATTGGCTTTATCGACACATGTCAGCTTGCCTGCAAAGCCCTGCTCTTTTCGGGTCCGTGCCAAATTGAATGAGAAATCGAACACTCGTTCCGATGCAGCGCGTGTAATAACGCAGCGATCGATTGCACGTTCGTTATCTTCACGAACACCTTTTGTGAAGTCGGCAAACATGCCTTCGGTCTGTTCCCGAATGAGCACAAAATCAATTTCCTGCGCGCGCGGATCGGATAAAGAAACCGGGACCCCCGGAATGCTACGCACTCGGCGCACGCCGGCAAACAATTCAAGCGCCATGCGCAAATCAATCTGCGGGTTAATTTCTGTGCCGTCGGGCTTTCGCACCTCGGGCAAACCCATGGCACCAAACAATATTGCATCCGTGGATTTAACCGCCGCCCAAGTTTCGGCGGGCAGCTCTTCGCCGGTATCCCGGTAATGCCCGGCCCCGCCGACACAATCCTGAAATTCAAACCGAAAGCCGTCCAGTTGTACGGATAACTGCTCAAGGATATTTAGGCACGGCGGTATGATCTCGGGACCGATGCCATCGCCCGGCAAGACGGCAATGTTGTACGAAGGGGTATTGGCTGTTTCAGTCATAGGGCTTTCGCCACTGTACTCTATATGGCGTGATTGTAACGCAGCTCCCAGACGTTATCGCGATAGACACAACAAGCGAATTTAAACCAATATCTTGATCGGTTTGATTTTGCATGGGCGTACTTATGAAACAAACAATTTCGTGGCGTCAAATTTTGCGATTTTATCGATTTCGGCTGTTGAAGTCTGGCGCCAAGCATAGCAAAATCAAACACATAAGATGCCGACTGAATGATCCATTCAGGAATTTATGTGGAGCGCTCAAAACGGCCATCATGAATTTCAGATGTCAGGCGCAGAGAGTGGCGCCAAAAACGCATCACCATAAACGCAATGAGGGAGGATTAACTCATGCACAAAGTACTTAAATCAATGCCGGTTGCTGTCGCCGGCTTAACGGCCATCAGTTTGCTGACGGCCCCAACGGTCCAAGCCAAAGTCGAAGGCGACACAATCATTCTGGGCTCAGCCATTTCATTCACCGGGAAATACTCAACCAACGGTATTCATGCCAAAAACGGTTATGACTTGGCCGCAAAAAAAATTAATGAAGCTGGTGGCGTCAAAGTCGGCGGCAAATCCTACAAGTTAAAAATTAAATATTATGACGACGAATCGACCCCGGCCCGGACGGCTCAACTTTTAGAGCGCCTGGTCAAACAGGACGGCGTTAAGTTTTTCTTAGGCCCGTACAGTTCTGCAACGACGAAAGCGGCGGCGCCGATAATTGAAAAATACAAGGTGCCGATGGTTGAGGCCGAAGGCGCTTCACGCTCCTTGTTTACAAAAGGCTACCGCTATTTATTCGCCGTTCTTTCAACGTCCGAACAATACTTGGCAAGCTCGATTGCCTTAGCCGCTGAGCTCGCACCAAAACTCGGCAAAAAGGCGGTCGATATTAAAGTTGCGATGTCGTTTGAAAATGATCCGTTTTCTCTCGATGTGCGCGCCGGTGTCGTTGAGGACGTCAAACGCTACGGCATGAAGGTGGTCATCGACGATAAAATGCCGCGCGATCTCTCGGATATCTCGCCGACATTGCGTAAAGTTCAAGCGGTAAAACCGGATGTTTTGGTTATCTCTGGTCACTCTAAGGGCGCAGCGACGGCGGCACGGCAAATCAAAGAGCTGAAAATTGATGTACCGATGATCGCCATGACTCACTGCGAAGCGGCAAAAATCGTTAAAAAGTTCGGCAAGTCGGTCGATGATTTCCTGTGCCCGACGCAATGGGCGGAAACGCTAAGTTATAAAGACGGGCTGTTCGGTTCGGCCGCCGACTACGACAAGCTTTTTAAAGACACATATAAAGGTTACAAGAACGTGCCGTATCAATCGGCGCAAGCCTCCGCCGCTGTGCAGGTTTGGAAAGACGCCCTCGAGCGGGCCAACTCGTTTGATCCGAAAAAAGTCCGCGACGCCCTTTCCGCCACAAATATGAAAACCTTCTACGGCAACATCAAATTCTCCAAGGCCGGCAATAATATTGCCAAGCCGATGGTGCTGCGCCAAATACAAAACGGAAAGTATCGCGTTGTTGCGCCGTCCAAATGGGCGTCCCATCCCGTGAACTTCCCGCGTAAAGCAAAAGACTAAGAAGTAAGCCCAATGATCGCCCCCGCCCTCGTGGTGGGGGCGCATCGTTTCGGGATGGCGAACACGGCAAAATTATAAGGGGCGCTTCATGCTCGGGAACCTTCAGTTATTGATTGCGGCACCGGCGTTGAATGTTCAGCTACTGCTGGACGGCATTCTCATTGGCGCCGTTTTTGCCTTGTCAGCCTACGGCCTCGCCCTCGTCTGGGGCGTGATGAATGTTAAAAATTTAGCCCAGGGTGATTTTGTAATCTTCGGCGGCTATCTTGCCTGGTGGCTGCAAAAAACTTTCGGCATCCACCCGATTTTCATGATGCCCGTCGTTATGGCGTTGTTGTTCATTTTCGGCTGGATCATGTATGTGCTTATCATCCGCTGGGTAATCGACCGCGATCTTTTTACCTCTTTGCTGGCGACATTCGGCATCGCTTTTGTTCTTCAACAACTTCTCAACCTTGCCTTCGGCCCGGAAATCCAAACGGCCAATTCAGGTATGCAAACCCGCACGTTGTTCAGCACCGTTTCGGTTGCGGAAATCAAAGTGGTCTCGTTTATTCTGTGCTGCATTTTAGCCGCCCTCATCGTTGCCTTTATGAAGCGAAGCCGCATGGGACAAGCCATTCGCGCAACCGCGCAGGACCCGCGCGCGGCCCGCATCATGGGCATCGACACGGAACGGGTGTACGCCTTTACCTATGCGCTGAACGCTGCCATTTGCGGTGCCGCCGGCGTGTTGATCGCCATGATTTGGGTCATTCAGCCGTTTTACGGCATTACCCATTCGATCCGGTCGTTTGTTATCGTCACCGCCGCCGGTCTCGGTAATTTACCGGGCGTCATTGTTTCGGCTCTCGGCCTCGGCGTGATCGAACAATTCGGCGGCTTCGTATTGGGTGCCGAGTTCCAACAGGTCGCCGTCGTCGGCATGCTGCTGATCGTACTAATCTGGCGGCAGCATCAAATGCGTAAATTGCGTCAGGTGGTGCAATGAGCCGTTTTCTCAAAGGTGTCGACAGTTTTGAAACAAACGAGCGCAAGCAGCTGCCGTTTTATATCGGCCTTGTCGGCTTCGGACTGATCGCACCGTTCCTGTTTCCAAATTACTTGTTTCAGATCGCCATCCTTTGGATCATGATTTTGTTCGCCCAAACTTGGGACACCATGGGCGGGCAGATGGGCTACAATTCGCTCGGTAACATTTTCTTTTTCGGCGCCGGGATGTACATCTCCGCCATCGTGCAGGTCGGCCTCGTTTATGATGTCGGCGTTTACACATCCGCCGCGGGGGCGGGTAAGGCGTCCTTCACGCCTGAACAGTACTATCAGGGCATTATTTACGGCACCCTCGCGGCCGCGTTTGGCTCAGCCCTCCTCGCGCCCATATTAGGACTCATTATGTTCGGCCTTAGGGCCGCTTACTTTGCAATCGGCACCCTTGGTATCGCGCTGGCAGCCGGTGAACTATTCGGTGCTTGGCAATGGGTCGGAGGTGGTGGTGGCATCGCCATGCCGGTGCACCCGGGCACGGCGGATGCCCGTGCGGAGTTTTTCTATTGGTTCAGTTTTGGCGCCGCAGTCATTACATTCCTCGCGCTCAAAAGGCTTTATCAAACCCGTTTCGGCCTCGCCATTAACGCGATTCGCGACGATGAAGATAAAGCCGAGGCGCTTGGTGTTCACACATTGCGTCATAAAATCGTCGCCTGGTCCGTCTCGGCATTTTTCCTCGGCATCTCGGGCGCCATTTTCGGCAACATGACCGGCTTCATCGAACCCCTCGAAGTCGCCTTCCCGACCGTCACCTTCGGTATCTTTATGGTCGCCATGCCGCTCCTGGGCGGCAAAGGAACTCTGTGGGGTCCAGTCATGGGCGCCATCGTGTTTCACTTGGTGAAGGAAGTGACATGGACCTACCTTTTGGGCTGGCAGTGGGTCGCGCTCGGTATGATCATCATCATCACTGTCGTGTTTTTCCAACAAGGCATCATGGGCTGGATGAAAGAAAAATGGCCCGAAAAATTCGGCGTCGTCATCGATCAAACCGCAACCGAAGCACGCAATAAGGGAGCCGCGGAATGACGTCATCCGTGATCGAGGTCGACAACGTTTCGAAAGCCTTCGGCGGCGTCATTGCCAACAAGGAAATTTCGCTGACCGTGCCAAACGGCAAAATCACCGGCTTGATCGGTCCTAACGGTTCGGGCAAAACGACGCTGTTTAACTCCATCGTCGGTTATCACCCCATTGATGACGGCTCGATTAAATTCGAAGGAAACGAAATATCGACGATGCGCGTTCAGGAAATTGCACGCCTCGGATTGATCCGCACATTCCAGCAAACGCGGATCTTCTCCAAAATGAACTGTATCGATAACCTGCTGATTTCGATCCCGCATCGCACGGCAACTTTCAAGGACATGTTCAGGTCTTACGATCCGGAAACGCTCGACAAAGCCGAGGCATTGCTGGAATTCGTCGGATTGTATCAAAAACGGTTCCTGATCGCCGGCGAGTTGTCGTTCGGCCAACAACGCCTGCTCGAGTTCGCGACGGCGCTGATGAACGAGCCGAAAGTATTATTGTTGGACGAGCCGACCGCGGGCATCAACCCGACACTTATCAACGGTCTCATCGACCGCTTGAAACGCGCCAACACGGATTTCGGCATTACGCTGTTTGTGATTGAACACAACATGCGGGTCATCATGAACCTGGCCGAAAATATTTATTGCCTGGCGCATGGTGAATTATTGGCGCATGGCACGCCTGATGAAATTCAAAATGATCAGCGCGTAATCGACGCTTATTTGGGGGCGCACTGATGGCTGAATCACGCGCCGGCGGCTATCATATCGGGTCTGTCGATACGGTCATCTCGGTCGAGGAAGTCGACCGCCAGGCCCGCCAACTTGCCGAGCCGATTCCGATTGAAAAAATCGGATCGCTCGCGAACAACAAGCCCTATGTAACCATCAGCGGCTTGAATGCAGGTTACGGCAAGATGGAGATCCTGCACGATTTCAATTTGCAGGTCGCGAAAGGACAGTCGCTGTGCCTGATCGGTCCGAACGGCGCCGGCAAATCAACAATCCTGCATTCGATTTACGGTTTTACGAACATCTTTAACGGCACCATCACAATTGAATCTGATGCCGGACCGCGCGAAATCACCGCTCTAAGTCCGAATCAAAAACTCAAGGAAGCCGGTATCGCTTATATCCTACAGGACAAATCCATCTTTCCGAGCATGACGGTCGAGGAAAATCTCTGGATGGGCGGCTTTTTGATGGATAGCCCCACGCAAGCCAAAGAGGCGGCCGAGAAGGTCTTCGCCAAATACGACCGTCTAGCGGCACGGCGCACCCACCAGGCCAAGGTCCTCTCGGGCGGTGAACGGCGCCTGTTGGAAATTTCACGCGCGCTCGTCATGGAGCCGGATGTTTTGCTCGTGGACGAGCCGTCCATCGGGCTTGAACCGCGCTTTATCGATTTGGTGTTTGAAATTCTTGACGACTTGCAACGCAACGAAGGCAAAACCATCATCATGGTCGAGCAGAACGCCAAGCGCGGACTCGAGTTTGCCGATCTCGGCTATGTGCTGGTATCGGGCGAATTGGCCATGGCCGATAAAGGAAACGACCTGCTCGAAAACCCGGATGTCGGGCGCCTTTTCTTAGGCGGTTAAGCCCTATTCCCGGTCCATCGTGAAAAGCGCCAACGGGCCGATGGCAACAAACACGGCCATAGCCCCAAATGCGATGAGCCATGCTTGCGGCTCATTCTCACCGCCCGCCACATCGAGGACGGCACCAAATACGAACGGCATGATGAACGCGGCACTAAAAGCAAGCATCGCATGCACCGCCATAGAAGCGCCATGCCGGGCCGGTTCGGCGCGCGCGAGCAGCCCTGCATTGATGATGCCGGAGTCGGCAGTCACGATAAAACCGTAGAAACACGCAATCACAAACACGATGACGAACGTGGCCTCGACGGACAGCGCAAGCGCAATCCCGGTTGCTGCCGATAAAGCCATGATGGCCATGATAACAACGCGGCGGTTGATATGTTGTGAGAGCTTGCTCGCCAGCAGGATCGCCGGCAGGCCGAGAGCCGTCATGATGGAAGCAACCGCCGGCGGCGCGAGATCGAATTGGAAATTCAGCGAGGCTTGATTTGAGGCCGCAAAAACCAAGAGTGCCACGATCCAAGCCCGCATCACCGCGGATTCGCCGTTATGTACGGCATAAGCAATCGAATGGACGAGCGCGCGGCGATTTTGCAGGACCGGCCTGAAATCGAAAATGGGGCGTGACTCAAGTGAATGTTGCCGGGGTTTTGGGTGAACGAAAAGTACAACCATGATCAATCCGATAAAGGGGCCGACCGCTAATAATTGGAACGCGCCGCGCCAACCGAAAGCATCGGCCAACACACCCGTCAGTGAAAACGAGATACTGACGCCGACGGTAAATGTTGCGGTGAAAATCGCAGCGGCATGATCTCGTTGCTCCGCGGGCACACGTTCGTTAAGCGCCTTCAGGCCCGGCATATACATGCCGGCAAACCCGACCCCTTGCAGGCCCCACCACACACTCGCACTCACAAGACCCACGGCGGTGTATGCGAATCCAATCGGCGCGATCATGCTGACAAATAGTCCGAATAGAATAACCCGGCGCGCATCAATACGGTCCGTGAGCGCCGAAAGGATCGGCACGCTCGCGGCATACCCCGCGAAATAAACACCGCTGATCCAACCAGCGGCTGTATTCGATAGCCCCCATTCGGCCTTGAACGTCGGCAGTAACGCCGGATAGGCGACGATGCCGATCATGCCGAGAACCGTCGCGCTGAACATTACTGCGATGAGCCCGTTAGCCGGTAAGGTCTTCATGGGAATCGTCGCAAGGCCATGAGGTATCCGCTTTTTCGAATGCCGCATTTTATGCCGGAAGCAACAACCATTGGGGCAAAAAAATGGAGCGGGCGATGAGATTCGAACTCACGACTTCAACCTTGGCAAGGTTGCGCTCTACCCCTGAGCTACGCCCGCCCAAACCGCGGATATGGGAACCTGATTGAGGTTTTCATGCGGTGGGGCGCCGATGATACGCCAAGCGGCCTAGTTTGCAAGTGATTTACACAGCCCCTGCTATAGCCTTATTTTGCCGGGATGACGATCGGCCAACAATCTCCCGCACATGCCACGCCCGACGATTTGTTCGCCCGCCTGCAGGCCCTTGGGATCGAGACCAAGACCGTCCGCCATGCGCCCGTCTTCACCGTTGAGGAAAGCAAGGCCCTGCGCGGACAACTGCCCGGAGGCCACTGTAAATCACTGTTTTTAAAGGATAAAAAGGGAAAATTTTGGCTCGTGGTCACGCTTGAGGACAGCCGAATCGACTTAAAGCGTCTCGCCCAACAACTCGGCGCAGGCCGGCTATCTTTCGGCAAGCCCGAGGCCATGAGAGACCTGCTCGGTGTCGAACCGGGCTCAGTCACGCCGTTTAGCGTGATCAATCCCAGCGCGGTTTCGGTCCAGATTATTCTTGAAGAACGGATGCTCAGCCAAAGACCCTTGCATTATCACCCCTTGCTTAACGATCAAACGACGGCCATAGAGCCAGAAGATTTGGTACGCTTTATCCGGGCCTGCGGCCACGCGCCCCAGATCCACGCGCTGGCGGTATCGTAAGGGGCGTTAAACGCCAAGACCCTTGCGGTCTCTTTGAAAACCAACCATTTATGGTATCACAGCCATTACAAAACCGGCCCTGAACCGCTCATCAGGCGAAATGAAAACATTATACTGAGGACAAGGAAGTAGACATCATGGCGCTGATACTCGACCCCAACCAAGCAGGTGATCCGCAACAGGCCGGCGCGGCACCCGGTGATGTGATCAAGGACAGCGACACGGCAAATTTCATGGCCGATGTCATCGAGGCCTCGAAACAAACGCCGGTGATCGTCGATTTTTGGGCGCCATGGTGCGAGCCCTGCAAACAACTCGGACCGGCACTCGAGAAACTCGTCGTGAATGCCGGCGGCCTGGTAAAGCTCGTTAAAATCAACATTGATGAGAACCAAGATCTTGCCGGGCAGATGCGTATCCAATCAATCCCGGCCGTTTATGCATTTAAGAATGGCCAGCCTGTCGATGGTTTTATGGGCGCGGTCCCGGAAAGTCAGCTGCGCGCCTTTATTGATAAATTGCTGGGTGAGGCACAATCTCCGATTGATGCCGCCCTCGATCAGGCGCAGCAACTGGCCGAGGCCGGTGAGGCCGATCAGGCTCAAGCGCTATACGAACAAATTCTCGGACAAGATCAGGACAATCCCAAAGCCCTGACCGGCCTCATTCGTCTCGCCATCAGCCGGGGCGATATGGACCGGGCAAAATTCATCATTGAACAGCTTAGTACTGAACTAAAACGCGATACGGATATAGCCGGGGCAATCTCCATGGTCGAGCTGGCCGAACAAACCAGCGATACCGGCGACGTGCAATCATTACGCGACAAAGTATCGGCCGATGAAAACGATCATCAGGCACGTTTTGATTTAGCCATGGCTCTTTATGCTCATGGCGATAACGAAAACGCCGTTGAACAATTACTGGAATTGATTCGCCGCAACCGCCAGTGGAACGAAGAAGCGGCACGCATTCAGCTTCTTAAAATCTTTGAGGCCTTGGGGCCAACAGATCCTTTGACCGACTCAGCACGGCGGCAATTATCATCAATTTTGTTTTCATAATGACCGAACAAATTCATTCCGCTGACTTACCTGTCGAACTTCCGATTTTTCCATTAACCGGCGTCCTGCTGTTACCCCACGCACAATTGCCATTAAATATTTTTGAACCGCGCTACTTAGCCATGACCGAAGACGCTCTCGCCAAAGGCCGTTATATCGGCATGATCCAACCGCAGGAGGCGGCGGAAGAAAATAATCAGGAGAACCCGGGTGTTTATAAAACAGGATGCGCCGGGCGTATCATTTCTTTTTCCGAATCCGGTGGCGGACGTTTTTTGATTACGTTGCTGGGCGTTTGCCGGTTTCAAATCACGGAAGAACTCGGGCTCGTCAAGGGCTACCGTCGGGTTCGAGCTAATTATGAATCTTTCATAGGCGATCTTAAGGCTAATGATGAAAATTTGCCTGGCCGCGATGAGCGCCTTAAAACCGTTCAATCGTATCTGGCATTAAAAAACATCAATGCCGATTGGTCGTCTATCGAAAACGCGCCTGATGAGCCTTTGGTTAACTCTTTGGCAATGATGTGCCCGTTTGCACCTAGTGAAAAACAAGCCCTTTTAGAATGTTCTGGCCTTCAGGAGCGAAGCACTTTATTGATGTCTCTCATGAATATGGCCGTGCATGACAAACATGAGGGCCCGGCAACCCAGACGCATTAAAGGCAATCGTTTTATTCGAACCCAATGAGACAAAACCATGAGTGGACGTGAAATCGATCCGAAATTACTTGAAATTCTTGTCTGTCCCGTGACCAAACAACCGCTCGATTACGATCAGGAAAACCAAGAACTCATCAGTAAAAAAGCTGGTCTCGCCTTTCCGATCAGTGACGGCATACCGATAATGTTGATAGACGAAGCGCGCACCATTAAAGACTGAGCGCCGTTTAATAAAGTCATTTAAATTTTTGTATGAAGGCTAACCGTCCATGACGTTGGTGCAAAAAGCGATACCTTTGGAAATTCGTTATAATAAAGAAGAACGGATTTTAGAGGTCGATTTTGATGACGGTCACATGTTTTCTTTTCCCGCTGAATTTTTACGCGTTGAAAGCCCCTCCGCCGAAGTACAAGGGCATTCGTTTGCCGAAAGGCGCTTCATCGGCGGCAAAATCAATGTCGGTATTACGGCAATCGAACCCGTCGGCAATTACGCCGTTCGCATTTGTTTTGACGATAATCATGACACCGGTATTTATTCATGGGAAACACTGCATGATTACGGTGTTCGCCAAGAAGAGCTTTGGCATCGTTATCTTCAGGAAATTAAATCCAGAAATATCAGCCGCGAGCCCTGAGGGATTCGCCGCGCATTAACTTCGGCACATCACCCGCCAAGCCCATGGCGCTGCCCATGAATATTTTTTTCAAAGGCGGCAGTTTATTGACGATGGCAAGACCCGCATCTCGCGCCAGTTTTAACGGTTGTAAATTGTTAGAGAATAATCGATTCAATCCATCCGTCATGGCCAGCATCAAGGTATTATCAAAACGGCGCCATCGTTCGTATTTTTCGAGTACGGGTTCAAGGCCGTAATCAAGGCCTAATTGCCTGGCGTCATAGATCACTTCCGTTAAGGCCGCCGCGCCGCGCCAGCCCAGGTTCAAACCTTGACCGGCGATGGGATGCATTCCATGCGCCGCATCGCCGATGAGTGCCAGGCGGTTATCAACGTAACGGTGCGCATGTTGTAGAGATAATGGAAACGACCAGCGTGGCCCAATGACGCTAACGCCACCCAAAAAATCACCGAAACGTTTTTTCAGTTCAGCAAGAAAAGCATCGTCATCAAGCTGCATAATCGCCGGTGCGGTTACATCGCTTTCAACCCAAACCAACGATGAGCGGTCACCGCGTAAAGGTAAGATGGCAAATGGGCCAACCGGTAAAAAATGTTCGTGGGCGATATTGTGGTGCGGCTTTTCATGTTTCACCGAACAAACGATGCCGGTTTGTTTATATTGCCATTGTGTAACCCGAATGCCGGCCTCAGCCCGGATGCGCGAACGCCGGCCGTCCGCCGCAATCAATAAGGGCGCTTCTATTGTGATTCCGCTTTTCAATGTTACGGATGCTTGACCGCTATTTCGTGAAATTTTTTCTATTGTCGCCGGGGCATGAAATTCGACATTTGAATTTTTGTTGAGTGTACCGTAAAGCGCTTTTCGGATATGGCGGTTTTCAACCATATAGCCGAATGGTACATCACCAAGCTCACGATGATCGTAATGCAAAAAGAACGGCTGTTTCGCTTCGGAAACGCGAATATCTTCGATAGCGCAAGCTTCGGATGCCATTGCCGACCATAAACCGATAGCGTCCAAAAACCGCTGCGAGGCCAAAGCGACGGCTGACGCGCGGCCATCAAAACGGCCATCGAGCCAGTCTTGCGGATTACCGCGATCGACGACCGCCACGTGCAGGCCAAGACCCGCCAACGACTGGGCGAGGGCGCCGCCGACCAGTCCACCGCCGACAATAATGGCGTCTGCGCTAACGCGTGCGGCTAAATTTTGTCCTTGTGCCATGCCCCGTCATCGCTCTTTAACCGCCTGCTGTCCAGGTAAATCCGCGATCTCAATACATTTCCGTGACAAATTTACATCACTCATCGGAAAAAGTATCGGGCAACTTTCGTAATCATCATGGGTCTTTGGTCTATATATAGTTATATACTGTCTTAGATCCCTGAAAGAACGATGTTTTTTTGATAGAAATTTTTAAAACTTCTAAATATTGAGATTGCCTAATAAATAATCACATAAAACAAGTTGCTTTTAATTTAATCAATATTATGCCAATTTCTGTTTAGCTTATTGCGGAGATTCTCTGTAAGTCCATGATTGTAAATAGATATTAAATTTTGCCTGTTTGGCACGGCAATTGATATATTCATGAGTGGTTATAAGCGAACGTTTACGAAATTCCGCGATACACACATCAATCGCCGGTTTTAAAGGACAAGGCCGGCACCGCAACAAACAACCGATCGTTAAGATCAATGGAGGGTTGAACATGAAGAAAACATTTTACGCTGCTGCATTTACGATGGCCTTAGCGCTGCCTGTTGCAGCCAATGCAGCCGAACCTATTCTCACTAAAAAAGACCTCGCCGGTGGTGAGTTCTCCGGCAGCGTCGCGCTGGTCAATAATTATTTGTTCCGTGGTATTGAGCAATCCGGCGGCATCCCCGCGTTGCAAGGCGACATCGGATATACTCAACCGATCGGTCCGGTCAGCCTGAGCGTGGGTGCCTGGGGATCGAATGTTGATTTCAATGATGGCGACGAGGCCTCG
This sequence comes from uncultured Rhodospirillales bacterium, assembly GCA_938045325.1. GTDB lineage: Bacteria > Pseudomonadota > Alphaproteobacteria > Rhodospirillales > CALINB01 > CALINB01. The sequence goes on from CALINB010000129.1 coordinate 30,874, forward strand.
ATTGAAATCGATTACACCATCGGACTCAGCGGCGAGTTCAAAAAGGTCAGCTGGGGAGTCGGCGGTATTTATTACTCCTACCCCGGTGCGGCCAGTTCCTTGAACTACAATTTCTGGGAGATTTACGGCACCTTGGGTTATGACTTTAAAGTCTTCGCCGCCGATATTGGCCTGAATTATTCACCCGATAACTTCGGCAGCTCGGGCGATGCAGTCTATTACTCCGGTAATATCACTGTGCCGGTCGGCAAGCACCTCGATCTCGGCGTGCACCTCGGATATCAAACCATCGATGACAACACGGCTTTCGGTGCCGATGACTATTTTCATTATGAAATCAGCGCGACGACGAATATTGCCGGCCTTGATATCAAACTTGCTTGGAACGATACCGATCTCAGCGAATCACAATCCGATACGGGTAAATTCCTGATCTCGGCCTCGAAGTCCTTCTAAGGAAATAACGGCACACAGAACAACGAATTGTTCAGCCCTTCCCCGGCGATGCCAAAATTCGGATAATCGGGGTAATTCCAATTAAACCGCGTGCTTAGGCACGCGGTTTTTTTTATGGGCATGAAAAAAAATTTAAATGATTAATAATTAGGCTATTAATTTTTAATGGTTAAATTTTAGTCATATTTTATTCATCATTTTGACTGCCCATCCCAAAAATTAATTTTTTATCGTTATATAACAATAACTTATAAAGCCCCACCCAACTGGCACGATTCATGAAATGTCTATGCATGAATCCGCCGGCCGGGCCCCAATCGAGGGGGCCGGTTGGTTTTGTCAACGTAAGCCGAGCCCAATGTCGCCGATGGCGGCGGGTTTGGCCCAGGGAGAGGGAACCAAGTCGATGAAGCTTATTTTGGCCATCATCAAGCCTTTCAAACTGGATGCCGTCCGCGCCGCGATGACCTCGTTAGGCGTGCAGGGCATGACAGTAAGTGAGGTCCGTGGGTTTGGCCGCCAAAAAGGCCAAACGGAAATTTACCGCGGGGCTGAATACGAAGTCAGTTTTTTACCCAAAGTCAAACTCGAAGTCGTCGTTGAAGACGGCATGGTCGAACAAGTCGCCGACTCAATCACATCGGCAGCCCAAACCGGAAAAATCGGTGACGGCAAAGTTTTCGTGATTGACGTTGAAAAAGCCGTCCGTATCCGAACCGGAGAAACGGACGGAGACGCGCTTTAAAGGAATAAGGAGGATCGTCACGATGCGTTTATTTTATAAATCACTGTGTAAACCTATGGGCCTGATGGCCTTTATCTGGACAGCATTGCTGCTCAGCATGGATACGGCACTGGGCGCCGAAGCAAAACCGAAATTGGATTCGGGCGACACCGCCTGGATGCTGACGTCAACGGCACTTGTGCTTTTGATGACCATACCCGGCGTTGCTTTTTTCTACGGCGGCATGGTGCGAAAGAAAAACTTACTCACTACCGTTATGCAAAGCTTTGCCCTTACATGTTTGATGTCCATCATCTGGATGGTCATCGGCTATTCGTTAGCATTCGGTAACGGCGGCGGTTTTAATGCCTTCGTCGGCGGCTTGGATAAAATGTTCCTAAGCCATATGACCACCGATACCTTAAACGGAACAATTCCTGAATCGGTGTTTGTTATTTTCCAAATGACGTTTGCCATCATCACGCCCGCGCTTGTTTGTGGCGCCTTCGCCGATCGTATGAAATTTTCTGCCATGCTGCTGTTCCTCGGCGCCTGGTCGATTATCGTGTATGCGCCCGTTACGCACTGGGTCTGGGGCGGCGGTTTTCTCGGCAGCCACGGCGTTCTCGATTTCGCCGGCGGTACGGTCGTGCACATTAACTCCGGTATTGCCGGGTTGGTTGCCGCCATCGTGCTTGGTAAACGCTACGGCTACAAAACCGAAAATATGGCGCCGCATAACCTGGCCTTGAGCGTCGCCGGCGCGGCGTTCTTGTGGGTCGGCTGGTTCGGCTTTAATGCCGGTTCGGCTCTTGCCGCCAACGGTGGAGCGGGCATGGCCATGGCCGTGACCCAAATTGCGACAGCCGCCGCCGCGATGGCATGGCTATTTGCCGAATGGATCCTGCGTGGCAAACCGAGCGTGCTCGGTATCGTGTCCGGCGCCGTTGCGGGCCTCGTCGCGATTACGCCGGCAGCCGGGTTCGTTGATCCCATGGGGGCGCTCATTCTTGGCGCCGTCGCCGGTATCGTTTGTTTCTGGGCATCGGTGTACCTCAAAAATATGCTCGGTTATGACGACTCGCTCGATGTCTTCGGCATCCATGGTGTCGGCGGCATTGTCGGAGCCCTCTTAACCGGGGTATTCGCCGTCAAAGCCATCGGTGGTACATCCGGCTTGCTCGAAGGCAATCCTGGACAGGTCTTAATTCAGCTCGAAGGTATCGTTGCCACCATCCTGTGGTGCGCGGTCGCAACCTTCGTCATCCTCAAAATCGTCGACGGCCTTGTCGGCTTGCGTGTCGATGAGGAAACGGAGATCGAGGGCCTCGACCTCAATCTCCATGGAGAGACTGTCCAATAAACCACTAGGGAAACGGCGGTTGGGCCAGGCTCGGTACAAACAAGGCCCAACCGCTTCTTCCCAACTTATTCCTAGCGTGTCCCTCATAAAACTTGGCCGGAAGATTTCTCTTCCGGCCCTTTTTTGTGCCAAAAAATTAGATATTGCCCTCGCTTGTGATTTTTATGTCCCGACATTAGACTGCGCGCCAATTCTATTTTGGCGGCCTCCGCTCATTTTAATCAATTCGACGAGCGCAACCTGAAACCTTAATGTCTATGTTAAATCCCCGGCTCGATCAGCTAACCGATTTCCCGTTTGACCGTTTGCGGACGTTGTTGGAATTCGAAACGCCGCCGGGCGATATGACGCCGATTGACTTATCCCTCGGCGGGCCGATGCACGAACCGCCGAAAATTCTCGCACAGGAAATCGCGGCTAACGCGAACGGATGGGGTCGTTACCCGCCCATGGACGGTACGCCTGGTTTCTTAAGCGCAGTCTCGAATTGGCTATGCCAACGCTACGGCTTGCCCGGCGATACGTTTGAAGAGGCCGGCATGATCTTGCCAGTCGCCGGTTCGCGCGACCCGCTTTATATGCTGGCGGCGGTTTCGGTACCTGAAGATCAGCCGGGCGAAAAGCCGGTCGTTCTAATGCCTAACCCGTTTTATCACGTTTATGAAGCGGCGGCGATTATGGCCGGTGCCAAACCGGTTTTCGTGCCGGCCACAGCAGAAAATGATTACCTGCCGGACTATGCCGGACTTGATCAAAAAATTTTGGAACGTACCGCACTTGTATTCCTCTGCACCCCGTCAAACCCACAGGGAAAAACCGCCGACCTTGATTACATGGTATCGTTGATCAAGCTTGCCCGAAAATATCATTTCAATATCGCGTTCGATGAATGTTATTCGGAAATTTACGATAAGGAGCCGCCACCCGGCGGCTTACAGGCGTGCGCCAAAATCGATCAGGGCTTTAACAGGGTTGTCGTTTTTAATTCACTTTCAAAGCGCTCAAGCGCGCCGGGATTGCGCGCAGGCTTCATGGCAGGCGATCCGGCCTTGATGAAAAAAATGCGTCTTGTTCGAACCTATGGCGGAGCGACCGTTCCCCTGCCCATTCAGGCCGCGAGCGCCGCCCTGTACGGGGACGAAAAACATGTCGAGGCCAACAGGGCGCTCTATCGAAAGAAGTTCGATATTGCCGAAGAGATTCTCGGCAACCAGTTCGGTTTTTATCGTCCCGACGGCGGGTTTTTCCTGTGGCTCGATGTTGGCGATGGTGAAGCGGCAACCAAACAGTTATGGTCCGAAGCGGGCCTTAAAGCCCTGCCGGGCGCCTATTTATCGCGCCCCGACGACGCCGGCGAAACCCCTGGCTCCCGCTACATTCGCTTGGCCTTAGTCCATGACGTCGAAACCACAAAAAGCGCTATGAGACGGCTCGCCGACACCCTTCGTTAAGGTCTTGGTAATTCGAATCTTGTACATCATTTGCCATGGCGCGAACGATGAACAGGGCTGGATCCGGCGGTATTTTGCCAGACGGAACGATTGAATTTTTCAAGCGCCGCCTCAGCGAAGCAGGCGGCCTTGGACTGATGGGCTTATCGCTTGCCCTTATCGCCGCGCTCGCAACGTTCTCGCCATCAGACCCATCCTTTAATACCGCAACAGCGGACTCTATACAAAATGTCCTCGGCCTGTTTGGTGCCTATACCGCCGATATTCTTCTGCAAACATTTGGGGTCGCTTGCTTGATTCCTTCGATCGTTTGTTTGGCCTGGGGTTGGAAAATCATGACTCACAAACCAATCCATTTATTTTGGATGCGGTTCGTGCTTTTAGCCATCGCTGTTTTTAGCATCAGCACGGCATTAGCGGCGATGCCCATGCCGGACATGTGGCCGTTCGGTGTCGGCCTCGGTGGTGTCTTCGGCGGATTGTTGATGCCGAAATTGGTTTCGTTAACGCAACTTATTCATCCTGTCTTCAACGACGTTGGTATCGGTGCCTTTATGATGATCATCGGTATCGCATCATTCTTCACCGCGTTGAACATCGCCTGGTCCGAATGGCATGCCGGCATGCACGGCGTGACGACAGGTGTTCAAAAGGGCATTCAGGGAAGTGTTCAGGGTATTTCGGCCTTAAGTGCCCATATCGGTGATCGTACCAATTTGTCATCGTATTCCATTAAAGATACGATTGCTGCGCCGATCACGGGCATCTTTAAAAAGCCGTTGCGCTTTCTTTGGCCATTTAAAATTTCTTTTTCTGTTCAGCGCCGTGATGGCACTGGCCGGCATGAACCGGTTTTCGGCGAGCAGGCGAACACTGATCTAGAAAACGTGCCGGCAAGCACAACCGCAGAATCAACGGCCGCCGTTAAGGCGAAGGCGCCGTCTGATTTGGTGGCCCCCATGCTGCAAAAAGTGAAAACCGGACGCCGCGAAGCCGAGGCCCGTCAAGGCAAGCTGAAATTATCCGGGCAGGAAGAACATCAAATTCCGCCGTTCGATTTGCTCGAAGCGCCCGACACGTCGGTAAAAAGCAGTCGGCTCAGCCAAGACGCCTTGCAGCAAAACGCTGTGATGCTTTCAAACGTGTTGGAAGAATTCGGCGTGCGTGGCGAAATCATCAAAGTCCGTCCCGGCCCCGTGGTCACGCTTTATGAACTTGAGCCCGCACCCGGCACAAAAACATCCCGCGTCATCGGCTTAGCCGACGATATTGCACGCTCCATGAGCGCGGTTTCCGTGCGCGTCGCTGTCGTGCCGGGTCGCAACGCCATCGGTATCGAGCTACCGAATGTCGAGCGAGAAATGGTTTATTTGCGAGAAATCCTCGCCTCCGACTCCATGGACAAAGTTTCGGGCAAGCTCAACCTTGCGCTTGGTAAGGATATCGGCGGCAAACCCATCATCCCGGATCTGTCGCGCATGCCACATTTGCTGATCGCCGGCACAACGGGTTCCGGTAAATCGGTCGCGATCAATACTATGATCTTGTCGCTGCTATATCAGCTGCCGCCGGATCAATGCAAAATGATCATGATCGATCCGAAGATGTTGGAGCTTTCCGTCTATGAAGGCATTCCGCATTTGATCACACCGGTTGTCACGGAACCCGGCAAGGCCGTCATGGCGTTAAAATGGGCGGTCCGCGAAATGGAAGAGCGCTACCGGCTGATGTCACACATCGGTGTTCGGAACGTTGCGGGCTACAACAAACGCATCGCCGAGGTGAAAAAGAAAGGCGAAGAGCTGACTCGCAAAGTGCAAACCGGGTTCGATGAAAACGGCAAGCCGGTGTTTGAAGAACAACCCTTGAGCATGGACCCGCTGCCGTTGATCGTCGTCATCGTCGACGAGATGGCCGACCTCATGCTGGTCGCGGGCAAGGATATTGAAGCAGCCGTTCAACGCCTAGCACAAATGGCGCGCGCCGCCGGTATTCATCTCATCATGGCGACGCAACGCCCATCGGTCGATGTGATCACCGGCACGATTAAGGCGAACTTCCCGACACGGATCAGCTTCCAGGTCACCTCGAAAATCGACAGCCGCACCATTTTGGGCGAACAAGGTGCCGAACAACTGCTCGGCCAAGGCGACATGCTGTTTATGGAAGGCGGCGGGCGCATCACTCGGGTACACGGCCCATTCGTTTCGGATGAAGAGGTCGAGCACATCGTCAACTTCCTGAAAGAACAAGGCGAGCCGACGTATCTTGAAGAAATTACCGCCGAGGCTCCCGAGGCCGCAACCGGCCTGCCGGGCAGCACAAGTGAGAAATCCGGCGATGAGCTTTATGACGAAGCTGTCGCCCTGGTTGCACGGGAAAACAAAGCCTCGACAAGTTTCATTCAGCGCCATCTGCAAATCGGTTATAATCGAGCCGCGCGCATTATCGAGCGTATGGAAAAGGAAGGTGTTGTCAGTGAAGCAAACCGCGTGGGGCGCCGCGAAGTTCTTATCGGTCAAGTCGGCGAACTGGTTTCGCCTTAACCGAATTTTTCCATCATTCCGACGGATTGCGATCGGCTTACGGGCCGGATTCTTGTTTGTGTGCTTGACACTTTTAAGCCTGTCCGCCGCGCAGGCAGATCAACTGGCCAAGCTGACATCACAAGACCGCGCCGACATCAAGCGTATTGAGGCCTACCTCAATGAGCTTTCGACCGTGGCGGCTCGATTCCTGCAGGTGTCGTCCAGCGGCGGTTATGCCGAGGGGCGCCTCTATATTTCCCGGCCCGGCAAAATGCGCATCGATTACGCACCGCCTTCAAAGATTGAAATCGTCGCCGACGGCAAATCGCTGATCTATCACGATAAGGAACTCGAGCAGATTTCCCATATCGATCTCGCCGATACCCCGGCAAATATCCTGCTGCAAAAGAACATCCGCTTCACCCACGGCCCGTTACGGGTCCGAAATGTCACCCGCAGCCCAGGCATTGTGCGCCTTAGCGTGTTTAAGAAGGAAGATCCCGAAGAAGGCGTCGTGACGCTGGTATTCAGCGATAAACCGCTGACGTTAAAGAAATGGGTCATCACGGACGCCCAGGGCGTGGTCACGACAGTCTCCCTGCTGCGCTCGCGCTTTAGCGTGCCGATCGATCCGAAAATATTCAAATTCGAGGATCCTGATTACGAGCTTTACCGCGACGACACGTAATCCTTTTTCGCCACCAAAAAATATAATGACAAAAACGGTGCTGACTATGCCGTTGAAAAATTTTGGGATTCCGTCGACACATGCAGTTGCCGCATGGCAGATGTGTATTGGACCCCTGGACAAATGACAAAGGCCACACCATTTGTTCTTCAGATGGAATGGTCCGGTTCGCACCGGATTCGGACCACTCAGGGATGGATTTTAACAATCCAGACCCGAAGCTCTGTCAAAAGAGCACCGAGCGCCCGGCCCTCCCCCCTAGCCGGGCGCGCGTCATTTAGGCGCTAGACATTTGTTTTTAAAAGAAAAAATTTGAGTAAATTTATTCCGCAAGAACAACGATATCCATCGGCGTGTTTACCCCGCCTACCGCGCGCCGAAACAACGTTCGGTGGTGCGGTTTCGCCTCATAACCCTGCTGTTCGGCAATGGCGTACGTTTTCGCGGTGGC